>PKTE01000171.1 GCA_002869335.1 Salinivirgaceae bacterium
ACTGTCAAACCTTCATTTTCAGCATAAAACTCATCCTCTTCGTAGGTATGGTTACCCACTTCTACTAAATATCTGGTTTTATCAATCACACCAGGCTCACATATTTTAAGCAGGTCTTTTACTTCATCAACAGGAATTTCTTTTTCCCACTCAAAACGAGAAGCACCTGATTCACTACCAATACCTTTAATAGTAATAAAGCCCTTATCGCCCTTAACTCTTACTCTCACGGTACGTTCCGGAACAGACGACAAATAACCTTGCGTAATTCTTGTCTCTTTTTTAGCATGGTTTTTAAAATCACCCTTAACTAAAAACTTGCGTTCTATTTCTTGTGCCATAATATTAGTTTGCTAAAGGTTTATTAATCATTCCAATAACTCGCTTAATTGCCTGAAGGTAGTTAATATTTTCAACTCCTTCTAAACCAACATCTGCAAGTGTTTTTTTAATATCATCAATTTCAGTTGATTCTGAATTAATTGTAACAACTTGAGCTCCGTTGATAAGCACATAACCCACTTCGCAAATGGTATCATTTACCATATAACCAAAACGTTGTTTATGTACATTTACAGCTTGTAAATCAGGATTAGCATATACCATTTCCATAAATTCATCAAAGCTATATTCATCTTTTGCAAACTCAGGAACTTCGACCTGAAAAGCCGGATAAACCTCCTCTTTAAGTACTTTTGCTGAGATTGGAAACTCGCCTTTCATTAATGGATTCCATTGTTCCAAACCATCAACTGTTTGAACGTAGGTTTTAATATCCATTTTTCCATCGCGAATTTTTGTATTATTAATATCGTTAGTACGAGACAAAATATAAATTTCGTCTGATTCTCTTTCCCATACCTTCTCAGGTACTGGAACTGATAAGCGAGACATTTTATAAGCCTGCTCTTCAAAATCTTGTCCAAATGTTCTAAATTCAAACCTTGGCTTAGATATTTCCCCTATTTTCATTTCTGATTTCGACATACTATAAAATTTTGAGTTTTATTCATACAATCACAAATACCTTATTATAAATCAAAGGCATTTATAAATGTTATTTTTTTATAAAAAAGTTCCATCCCTCAAATATTTCATTGAAGGGCAATTTATCTAAAAACAGCTTCTTTAATTTATTGTCAGATCTAACTTATAAAGTTTACTATTAGGATCTGAAACAACATAAGCTACAGTCTCATCATCATTTACAACAATTCCTTCTATACCATTTATTGGAAATGAATAGCTTTTAATAACACTACCATTAAGATTGCACTGTGTTAAAGTTCTTTCTTCTTCACTCACAATCCACAATTTGCGGCTCGACTCATTGTAAAATATTCCAGAATAATCGCTACTAAAGTTTAGATTAATGATTGTAGTTAAATCATCTTCAACCGAATATTTAATCAGAATCCCGTCATCTTTTTCCTTAAGCAAATAGAATTCATTCAGCTCTATATTGTAAGTTAAACCCTCCAAACCTGAATTTCCTGGATTATCCAAAAGATTATAACTATCAATCATAACTCCAGAACTATTTAGCTTCACTAAATCTCCTCTACCCTCTTCGCACACATAGATATTTGCAGTAACTGGATCAACAGTTACACCTTCCGTATCATTTCCTATATAAGGAAGTTCGCGAATAATTGTACCTGTCAAGGAAATCTGATATAATTTTCCACGGTCACTAACTACAAAAAAGGATTCTTTATCAACTGAGTAAGCTAACCCGGAAGGTTCCGGAACACTCAAACTATAAGAATCTATAATAAATGAAAAGTCAACCTCTAACGGTTCAGGGCGACATGAAGATATGAATAAGAATCCTCCCATAAACATCAATCCGGCAAAACTCTTAAATCGATTATCTTTCATTTATAAAAACTATAAAATTGAGTAAAAGCATGAAGCTCGCATTACACGAGCTTCATTTCTCTAAATTTTAATTATTGTACTGTATAGCTTAACCACAAGCTTGAGTCATCTTTAAATGCATCTGAGCTATCGTAAGCACCATCAGCTGGTGAATCATCAACTGCCATTAATGTAATAGCAGTACCATCAATACTATAATAATACTCTGAAGTAGCAGTAGCAAGTCTTATATAGAAGTAAATGGTTGCTCCAGAATCACTGGTAGTTCCGTCAATAGTACCATCAACAAGCTCAATATCAGTATCTCTCATGTTGATTGTTACGCCTGTTTGTGTAAAAGAAGCTTCATCTTCTCCTTTGAATTTATTATTTTTCACATAAAGTCCTTCTGCACCAGCAAAATAAATTCTTGCCTCAACAATTTCCTCATCAGAAGAATACCCAAGCTCTACATTAATATCATCAGTTGAAGCAGGGTTTGCTGGGAATGTAAGTGTGCTTAATACAGCAGGAGCTTTATTTGTATAAGTGTTCCACATAGTTGGATCATCCTTAAAGGCATCAGATGGACCATCATCAGTATCATCATTTGTATCATCACTAATAACATTACCATCTTTATCGAAATAGAATTCAAATCCATTTGCTAATGCAAGTCGAACATAGAATGAAATCTGTACACCAGGATCACTAGAGTTTCCAACAATAACACCATCAGCATCTTCTACATCGTGATTAGCCATATTGATAGTAACACCTGTCTGTGTAAATGAAGCTTCATCTTCTCCTTTTACTTTGTTGTTTTTAATATACATTGGAGAATCACCAGCAGCAAAATAAATTCTTGCTTCAACAATCTCAACATCAGCTGAATATTCTAATCCAACAGCTTCATATCCTTCAGTAGGAGTAGCACTAAAAGTAAGAGCTAAAGTTGGTGCAGCAACACTACCTGCTGTATACGAATACCAAAGCGCAGGATCACCAGTTAAAGTAGCTAATTCAGTCTCAAAATTATCTTTATCATAATAATAAGTTTCGCCATTATCTAATGATACAGCAACAAAGAATGAAACTTTTTCACCAGCAACATTAAGGTCAGTCATTGTTACAACAGCACTATCAGCACCAATAACACCTGTTATTTTATTATCTACATTATAAGCAGGAGCATCACCTGTAGCATAATAAACAGCTACTTCGCTAACAGTTTCGCTTGTGGCAAAATTAACTACCAAAATTACAGGTTCACCAGCTGTAGGAGCTATACTATAATCTACTGAAACAGAAGGAACACTTGCATCTCCAACATTTGCAGCACCTGGAGTAGCCTGAGTACCATTCAACCATATTTCACCACCATCTGGTACTCTACTAAATGTAGTACCATCTGCTTGTGAAGGAGGACATGAAACTAAATCCAAC
>PKTE01000292.1 GCA_002869335.1 Salinivirgaceae bacterium
ACTGATGATGACTCCTATACAGGGAATAATAGTGCAGTACTAGATGTATATTCAAAAACAAAGGGTCTTTTAGTACCTCGTCTGACTACTACTGAAAGACAAGCAATAGTCTCTCCCGCAGATGGTTTACTAGTTTATGATGCAACTTTGAAGACATTTTATGTGTACACTAACAGTTCCTGGAACACCGTGGATGCACCTTCAATTTGGCAAACTAATAGTGATAGTATTTATGTAAACGGAACTAATAAAAGATATGGAGTAGGGACAGCATCCCCACTCGCAAAATTAACCGTTCAGGGCGATGCAACAATTGCACCTGATGAGCCGCTTTTTGAAGTTAAAAATGCAGCTGGAGATGTAATTTTTGCTGTGTATGAGAACGAAGTAAAAGTTAACTTTAAAGAAGGAGCGAAAGGAGTTAAAGGCGGGTTCGCAGTAGGTGGTTTGTCTGGAGTAAAGGCTGAACCCACTGAATATTTACGAATAACACCTGATAGTACTCGTATTTACATTAATGATGCCCCTGCAAAAGGAGTTAAAGGAGGATTTGCTGTTGGTGGACTTTCAGGCTCTAAAGGTCGGAATGAATATTTTAAACTTGATGATGAAAGTGCCAGTATTTATCTCAAGCAACCTACAAAAGGAGTAAAGGGTGGATTCGCCGTTGGAGGTTTATCTGGTTCAAAAGTGGGTGCTAACTTTTTAAACCTGACACCTGATAATTATTTTATTGGTGAAGGTGCTGGTTCAGCAATAACAACGGGTTTATATAACTCATTTATGGGTTATCAGGCTGGACTTCTTAATTCTCAAGGTATGCAGAATATTTTTATTGGCTATCAGGCCGGTCTCAATAATCAGTTTGGTAATTGGAATACATTTTTAGGATTTGAAGCAGGTTTATCTAATATTGGAAGCGATAATACATTTATTGGTTATAAAGCAGGTAGAGTACATACAAGTCAGGGTGGTAATGTACACATAGGTAGTAAGGCTGGTGAGTTTGCTACCAATGGAGAACAAAATATTTTTATTGGAGAGTCTTCAGGTTCCTATAATACAAATGGAGGCCAAAACATTTTTATGGGATATCAATCCGGATTTAGTAATCAAACAGGGAACTCCAATGTGTTTATTGGTACCAGTGCAGTTAGAAATGCAACTGGGTCAAGCCAAAATGTGGCCATCGGAAACAATGTAGCTTATAATGTTACATCAACCGTTTCATCATCTGTAATTATGGGTGATAATGCCTTAACAAGCATGGCTGCAAATATACCCGTTACAAGTTCGTTGTTTATTGGTAAAAATGCTGGTATTAATTTAGGTGATGGTTCAACTACAGTTAGTAATTGTGTTTTTCTTGGAACAAATGCCGGTGATGGAATAAAAAATACCGAATATTCTTCAGTTTCCAGTATTGTTGCTTTAGGTAATTATAGTGGTAATAATGCTGATGGTTATCGAAATGTTTTTATTGGAAATGGAGCAGGTAGTGAGTTTGTTGGACATCAGAATACAATGATGGGATTTTTGGTAGGAACACAAGGAAGTTCTGGAACATATAATGTATATATAGGTGATCAGGCTGCACTTCAAACCGAAGGAAGCAATAATACCTATATTGGAAGAACAGCTGGTTCATGGGTAATAGGAAGTAATAATGTGTTTCTCGGTTATAATGCTGGAAAAGCATCCAGTTCTTCTCCTAGAACAGAGTCTAATAGATTACGTATTGGTGAATCTGATCTGATTTATGGGGAGTTTGATAATGAGATGCTTAAGTTTAATGCCAACGTAGGTGTAAATGTTGATCAATCGGCAAGTTATCAGTTATATGTTTATTCTGATGATGCAAGTAGTTATAATCCATCTATTTATGGCCGACACGTGGTGACTAATGGATATGGTATTGGAGTTCAGGGAGAAGCTCGTTATTGGGGTGTATATGGTTATGCAACTTCCAATACAGGCGCTATCCGGGGTGTTTATGGATATGCCAATAATACAAGTACAACCGATAATAGTTATGGTGTGTATGGTTATGGCCGATTAGGCCTAACTGCTACTGGAACATCATTTGGTGTTTATGGATATGCCTATGGTGGTGCAACAAGATGGGCAGGTTATTTCAATGGAAATGTAAGAGTTACAGGTACTTTTGATAACGCAAAATCGGTAACAAAAATTGATCACCCGGATGATCCGGAAAATAAGTACTTAGTTCATTCCAGAGTAAATAGTCCCGACATGAAAAACATGTATGATGGCGTCGTTATTCTGGATAACACAGGAAAAGCAACCGTAAAACTTCCTGACTACTTTGAATCATACAATAAAGATTTTAGGTATCAATTAACAGCCATTGGAGCTCCAGCTCCTTCAATTTATATTGAAAAAGAGATCAATAATAATGAATTTATAATTGCAGGGGGAAAAGCGGGAATGAAAATTTCATGGCTGGTGACAGGTATTCGTAAAGATCCTTATGCAGAGCAACATAGAACAGTTGTTGAACAAGAAAAACTTGATAAGCATAAAGGGAAGTACTTGAATCCAGAAGTTTACAATAAATCTGAAGAAGAAGGAATCTATTATCAAGAAAAAGATAAAACCAATTAATATATGAGAAAAAGAACCAAACATAGTTATTGGCTTTTGATGCTATTCGTGTTTGCCCTGTCGGGGAATTCACTAATAGCACAAAATACAATTATAACAGACGACGATGGGCAAAATGCTCACAATAGTGCTATGCTGGATGTGTATTCCACATCAAAAGGATTTTTAGCACCTCGAATGACTTCAGCCCAAAGAGGAGCAATAGCATCCCCGGCGGAGGGTTTATTAGTCTATGATACGGACGACAATGCATTTTATATGTATAGCAGTACAGGATGGACATACCTTGATAAACCATTGATATGGCAAACTAATAATGATTCAATATATGTTACTGGATCAGGAAAACGTTACGGTGTAGGAACAGCATCACCGTTTGCTAAACTTACAGTTCAGGGAGATGCTACAATTGCACCAGATGAGCCTTTGTTTGAGGTTAAAAATGCAGCAGGAGATGTAATCTTTGCGGTATATGAAAACGAAGTGAAAGTTAATTTCAAAGAAACTGCTAAAGGTGTAAAAGGTGGATTTGCTGTGGGGGGATTATCCGGTTCTAAGGGAAATCCCACTGAATATATGCGAATTACACCAGATAGTGTGCGTATTTATATAAATGATACAGCTTCTGCAAAAGGCGTAAAAGGAGGATTTGCTGTAGGA
>PKTE01000030.1 GCA_002869335.1 Salinivirgaceae bacterium
AAGATTAAAGTGCGATATGAGTAGAATACTATAAAATAAACCCAAGACCCGCACTTATAGCATTAATTAACTTTAAAACCCAAAAATATGTTTAAGCATTTTGTAAAAATACCCATACGGAACATTCAAAAAAACAAAATATATACCCTGATAACTATATTTGGCTTAAGCCTTGGTTTGATGTGCGCCATCATTATCGGTTTATGGGTAAAGTATGAGTTGAGTTTTGATAAGTTTCACGAAAATTCCGATGACTTATATAAGGCAGCATTCAGTTACAAGCCGAAAGATCTGCATGGTTACTATTTGCCTGCACCTGTAGGTTCTACCTTGAAAGAAGAGTATGCGGAGATAAAGAACACAACTGTCTTTTTTAACTGGGGAGACAAAAAAATTATTCTTGGAGAAAACAAGTTTGTGGTTAATGGCGTTTTTGTCGATTCTTCCTTTTTTTCCATGTTTAGCTATCCTTTGGCAAACGGATCACGTTCGGAAGCATTCAAGCACCCTAATTCCATTGTGCTCACACAAACATTATCGACAAAACTATTTGGAGATGAAAATCCCATAAATAAAGTCGTAAAGGTAGATGGTGAAGACGAGTATATTGTAACTGCTGTATTAGAGGATATACCACAAAACACAGATCTGCAATTTGAGTTTCTGCTCCCTTTTTCCATCATATCAAAACAATTGGATAGTTGGGATTTTAAAGCAGTGCAGGTCTACGTGCAACTCAATAAAGGTGTTGATGCTTCAAGTGTGAATGCCCAAATAGGCAATGTGATCAGTGATCATAAGCCAGAGTGGAACAATCACTTGTATGTTAAGCCTTTGACTGATTGTCACCTATACGATTTACAAGGAGAAGGGCCCATTCAATATGTGTACATTCTCTCTATTGTGGCGTTGCTCATTATGATTATTGCCACATTCAATATTGTAAACCTCACGATGGCAACCTCAGACAAAAGAAACAAAGAAATTGGTGTGAAAAGAATTTTCGGATCCAGCAAAAAGATGATAGCTGTGCAATTTCTTTACGAAGCTCAAATTATGGCAATGGTGGCACTGGGCATTGCTGTTATTTTTGTGGAGTTACTTTTACCCACAGTCAATAGTTTACTCAATGTAAGTCTTGACCTTGAATTTAACTTTTCAACCGTTCTTGTCCTGTTGGGATTTGCAGCATTTACCGGATTAATTTCCGGCATCTATCCCGCCTTTTTTCTCTCGTCACTCAGACCCATTGACATCATTAAGAAAGGTTTTCGTCCCTTTGCTTTATTACATAAAAACAAGTCGGTTCAAAACCCTGCCAGAAAACTGAATTTTAAAAGTGGACTGGTTATTTTCCAGTTTGCATTAACCATAACGCTTATAGCCGGAATCATCGTAATTAGCAAGCAGGTTCAGTATATGAAGCACAAAGATCTTGGATTTACTAAAGAGAACATACTTACAATTCACATGCAAGATCAACTTTTGGCCAAATCTGAAGTTGCGAAAAACAAACTGTTGCAAATAACAGAAGTTATAGGTATTACCACTTCCCATGCTCCATTAACAAGATGGCATATGTCTGATATGCCTGACTGGGAAGGGAAAAATACAGATAATGTGTTTGATATGGGGCTCAACTTTGTGGATTATAGTTTTGATGAAACCCTGGGTGTGGAAGTTGTTGAAGGACGGTTTCTATCGAAAGACTTCTCCAAAGATGCATCCGAGGGATTTGTAATTAGCGAAGCAGCCGTAAAGGCAATGGAGTTGAAAAATCCTGTGGGGACAAAAATGACGCTTTTCGATGGAACACCTTCCGAACAAAAAGGAGAGATTATTGGCGTAATTAAAAACATGCATACCGAGTCGTTACATGCTGAAATTAAGCCTTTTGCATACAAGTATTCAAAGAGCGGATCCTATATGTATATCAAATTAAAAGATGCAAATGATTTGGCAGCTGTGCAATGCGTTAAAAACACCATTAAAGAAATTGCTCCGGATGATATGGCTGAGGTAACTTTTCTGGAAGCAGATTTGAATCAGCTATACGCTTCAGAGAAAACCACAGAGCACTTAATTGGCTACAGTTCGCTTATTGTGTTGATAATCTCATGTCTTGGCCTTTTTGGGTTGAGTTTTTACGGCTTACAAAAACGGGTTAAAGAGATAGGTATACGCAAAGTAAATGGCGCAGCCGTATCGGAAATATTACTAATGCTCAACAAAGAATTTATGACATGGATAGCCATAGCTTTTGTAATAGCTACTCCAGTAGCCTATTACTTTATGCACCGTTGGCTCGAAAACTACCCTTATAAAATGGATTTAAGCTGGTGGATATTTGTTTTGGCCGGATCTATAGCATTGCTGATAGCCATTATTACAGTCAGCTGGCAATCGTTCAAAGCAGCCCGCCGAAATCCTGTGGAGGCATTAAGATACGAATAAACAAGGGCTGAAATCCCGGTTGTTTTTTACATAGTTTTAGGTAGACAAAAATCACAAAAAACAATCGGGATGAAGGCTTTAATTGATGAACGACCTTGATTTTAGACAAATAGAAAAAAGAAAGAATAAATTTAACCAGAGAGTGTTATGAGTTCAATAAAAATTAGTTTCAGAAATCTATTGAAAAATAAAAGTATATCAATTGTTAACATTCTTGGTTTGACAATCGCTCTATTTTCTTCGGTATTTATTTTTAATTGGGTGTATAGTCAACTTACTTTCGACAGGTTCCAGAAAAATTATGATAACATATATTTTGTCGCTTCAGAATGGAAATTTGCCGATGGTAAGTCCGATTTTATAATGGAAACGCCAACACCCCTGGGTCCCTTTTTAAAAGAGAATTTCCCTGAAGTTGCTCAAAGCACCCGGTTTGCAAAACAATTTGGTGGACGATATCTGAAATCGGGCGACAACAAATTCCTTGAGCAGGGCCTGGCCATTGAACCTTCGTTTTTTGATATTTTTACGGTTGATTTCATTAGTGGCAATCCTGAAAATTTCAAGGAGGATCCAAATTCAATTATCATTTCTGAACACCTGGCCCAAAAGTTTTTTGGCAGTCAGAATCCGATCAACCAAACAATTACATTTTTTGTTAATTCGGATAGTACCGAACTCTATAAGATTTGTGGAGTATATAAAGACATTCCTGATAATTCATCCATTCAATTCGACTTTCTTATTCCGTTTGTTGTCAATCCTGCCGACAGCTGGTTTTCTTTTGGTTATTCAACTTTC
>PKTE01000363.1 GCA_002869335.1 Salinivirgaceae bacterium
TTTACATTAGTCGTCATTTCTAGTATTTCAAACACTTCTGATATATTATTAGCTCGGTCAAAGCGTGCTGTAAAATGGAAATCCTTTGCTGATGGATTTTCAAACTCATACTCAAAGTCGTACCATCTGGCTAATTTTCTCATTACAAGTTCTAATCTCTCTTTATTAAATTCCATTTTGCCACTCACCCATGAGGTGTAATTGGCAGTGTTAACTTCTTTCATGACAACAGATTCATCAGCTTTTTGCATTACAGCTTGCAATCCGGGGGTTAACACAAAGTTTTGTTGTAAAGTATTACCATCTATTCTCTTTTCGAAAGCAACTTTACCTTCTACCAATGTGGTAGTTATTTGTTTTTCATCCTCATAGGCAGTAATATTAAATACCGTTCCAAGAACTCGAACATCTGCCTTTTCAACATCTACAATAAATGGTTTTCCGGTATGGGTTACATCAAAATAAGCCTCTCCTTTAAGATAAACCCTACGAACAGAATCAGTAAAATCAACAGGAAACCGCAATTCAGAACCCGCATTTAGTGTCACCATTGTACCATCTGCTAATTGTAAACTATACGTTCCTCCTCTTGGGGTTACCAACTGATTATAGACAGGCTCCTTTATTTCATCAACAATAATATCTGTCTCATATTGCAATCGTTTATCCATATAGGCAATACGCGTACCTTTTTCCTCAATATTAATTTCATCCTGTGTTAATTCAACTTGCTCACCATTAGATAAAATCAATGTAGCTTTTTCAACACCCGGTTTAACATATTGATCAATATCGGCAATAGTAGACATTTGATCCTGAGTATTTATGAAATAATAACTAAGTCCGCCAACCAGGATTAATGGTAATAAAATGGCAGCAGCATATTGTAAGACCTTGCGAGAAAATAGAGGGATTACTTTCTTCAATCCCATTCTGGCCTCCATATCTGCCCAACCTTTTTGGCTATCAAATTGATTATAAATATCTAGTTTAGATAGTTGATAAGAAGTACTTGTAAGCTTCTCAAACAATTTTTGATTTCCCTCAGAAGCATTAATCCATGCATCAAGCTACAATTGCTCAGCTTGAGTAATCTCCTTTTTGATATACTTTTCAATTAATGATGATATGTAAAAAGACTTTTCCATTTTGTTTCGTTTCTAATGCTAAAACAACATCATTTGAAAGAGGGTGAAATAAAATATGAAAAAAAGAAAAAAGTTTTAAAAGGTAAGCAGCAAGAGGCATTCAGGAGGTTTTAGTTTTGCCTTTAACTTTGAATACGCTATTTTTTTCTGAGTTTTTACAGTATTAACTGAAATATTAAGCTCCTCTGCAATCTCCGGGTTTTTCAACCCATTTAATGCCAATAACATGATATTTTTAGCCGAATCAGGCAAAAGTTTGATCTCGGTATAAAGCAAGTTAAAAGTCTCTTCTTCAACCACATGTTCATCAAACAGGAATTCATCTTCCAATACTCGAATAATTTCATGCTCATTCTTTATTTTCACTTCATTATGTTTGAGCAAATTCAAACATTTATTACGTACCGCAGTATACAAATAAGATTTTACGGCATTAAGATGATCAAATCCTGAATTTTTCTCCCAAAAAGAGACAAAAGCTTCCTGTACTAAATCTTCAACCATCTGTGTGTCTTTCAAATATTTGTATGAAAATGCGCACATTGCATTATAATACATATGGTATAATTGCTGAAATGTTTTTCGGCTGATAGTATCTCCAGATTTAATATCAATACCTTTCATTTTATAAATATATTATAATTTTAAATGAAAGCATACCGACATAGTCTTTATAAATAAAATATAAAAACATCTTCACATTTCATTAACATATGGAATTATTTTATATATTTAAGCGTTCAAATAGTGCATAAAGACGTTTCAAAATATGCACAGGGATAATTTCAAACAAATCTTGCCCAACCCGGTAGAATATGTACACTCATTTTACCGGGTTTTGTTTTTTTATAAAAAAAACGACCTCTCAGTTTTTGCAAACTGAAAGGCCTGATTTTTCAAATAAAATTATGTAGTATTTGCTTAATTCAATCTTGACAATTCATATACTTCCCGCTCTGTGAGAGCTCTATTGTAGATTCTAAAGTCGTCCATGGCTCCATTTAAGGCTCCTTTAATTTGTGAGCCAAAGTAAGTGTGAATTCCTATATCTACATGGTCAACAGAGGTTACAAAGTTATGTGTTTGGGTATATTCTCTCTCGGCTACCAACAAACCATCGAGATAAATTTTCATTTGGCTATCGCCATCTAACATAGCAACATAGTGGTGCCATTCACCATAATCTGGTGAAGGATATTCAAGTATAATAACCTCTTTTGTTGGGTCTCCTGACCTAATAGAAAAATCTATTTGATTGTCCATATCTTCTGATGCTAACAAAATTGTTGATTTAGCATTGCTACCAGTAGCATCATCATCTCTTTGTTGGAAAATAATATTCCTTTTATAATCAACTCCTCCGCCAATTCCATCCATTCTTACCCAGGCAGCAATTGTAAATTCATTGGAAGTTATCAATGATATATCATTATTTACATTAATGCGAGAATTTTCACCATTAAAAAGCGTTGCCATTTCTGCTACACCATGCCTATCGGCCGTCATTTCAATATTAGTTTCCACTAAATTTGTTTCATTTCCACTTTCATCAACAATATTGTTAGAAAATGGAACATGCAGTATTAAGCCTTTTTCCAGCGTATTAACCACATTAAATGAAAACGTTGCATATCCAAAATCTAAAGGATCTCCAAGATTAGCCGGAATAACTTCCAACTCAACTGGAGTAACCAAATCTTCGGTAACTTGAAAACTTACCGGCAATGGATTTTCAACTAGATTCTCAAATTGAGACCCTACTTTTGGAATAAGATACAATGAAGTATTCTGATCATCAACAACGATAAAATCTTCAACAGTATAGTTTCCACTTAATAGTTCAATTTGCGGAGTAATATATCCACCGTTTAATTGAATTAAAGGAAATTCTTGTAAATTATAAAGTAGCTGTCCACTAGCATTTTTAATTGAGATATAAACTGAGATTGGTATTTGCGCTGATACAGATTCAGAACTTTTAGTATTTTCATTGGCACTTAAGCCAAAACTCACAAATCCCTTTGCGTTATTATTATCATCTTCATCGGGATTACATGAAACTGCAGTAAAAACCAATACGGCAAAA
>PKTE01000194.1 GCA_002869335.1 Salinivirgaceae bacterium
ATTTTATACTTTTCGTTCTTTATATAGCTGCAATTTAACTTGTTAGGTTATAAAATTTGATTAGCTTAATTTCATATGAATCCATTTCAATATTATTATATGTCAATTATTTATATCTTTAATCAATTGATTTTTATAATAATCGCTACCTAATGTATAAAATTGATTCAACAATTTCATATTTAGGCTGTTCAATAGTGTAACATGAATTAACGTTTTGTCTAACATATCTGCTTGTACTCGGGTTACAGGCGGAATAAAAGAAAATCATTATGAAAATAGGGCTTTTAAAAGAACCTGATTTTGAAAACAGAGTGGCATTTTTGCCCGAAGCTGTTGAAAAACTGGTCAAAAAAGGTCATGAAGTTTTATTTGAATCTGATGCAGGAGCAAGGGCTTTTGCAAGTGATTCGGATTATACCGAAGCTGGTGGTGCTAAAACTGGCCGGGCCGATATTATCAAACAAGCTGAATTGCTGTTGTCTATTCATCCAATAGATGAAAAAGAATTTGATTCATTGCAAGAGAATCAGGTTGTAGTAGGTGTTTACAATCCTTTAGTGAATAAGGAAATGGTAATGAAACTTAAGGATAAAAAAGTAACACTTATAAGTCTTGATAACTTACCACGAACAACTCGTGCTCAGGCAATGGATATACTTTCTTCTATGGCCACAGTGGCTGGTTACAAAGCCGTTTTGGAAGCTGCAAGGCTATTGCCTAAGTTTTTCCCAATGTTTATGTCAGCAGCAGGTACAATAAAGCCCTCTAAAATGTTAATTATTGGAGCTGGAGTTGCCGGACTGCAAGCTATTGGAACTGCTCGTAAGTTAGGAGCTGTAGTTGAGGTGTTTGATGTGCGTGCAGCTGTAAAAGAAGAAGTGCAATCATTAGGAGGAAAGTTTGTTGAAGTTGAAGGAGCAAAGGATGAAAAAGATGCTGGTGGTTATGCAGTGGAGCAAACAGAAGAATTCAAGAAGAAGCAGCAAGCTGTAATTCAGGAACATGCAATTAAATCTGATATAATATTTACTACTGCTCAGATTCCTGGTAAGCCAGCCCCAAAATTGATTACGAAAGATTCAATTGAGAAAATGAAACCAGGTTCTGTAATTATCGATATTGCAGCCTCAAGTGGTGGAAATACAGAATTGACTGAGGATAACAAAGTAGTTAATCATAATGGTGTAACCATCGTTGGAAACTCATTGTTGCCTTCAGATATGCCAGTGGATGCATCTCGCATGTTTGGAAATAATGTAATGAATTTCCTTGAAATAATCACTGGCGAAAATGGAGCGCTAACAGTTAACTTTGAAGATGATATCGTTGTTGGAACTACTGTTACGCATCAGGGGGAGCTTATTAGTGAAAGAATTAAAAATGCATATAAAAACTAAATGATATGGAAGCTATATTCGAATTTTTCTTCACCTACAGGGAGGCCATTTTTATTATTGTCCTTTCCATATTTTTAGGGATTGAAGTTATAAGTAATGTTCCTGCAGTGTTGCATACGCCATTAATGTCTGGAGCAAATGCTATTCATGGTGTTGTTATTATCGGTGCTATTATTGTAATGGGCCATGCTGATAATACTTTAGCTATTATTTTAGGATTCTTAGCTGTAGTGCTCGGAACGCTTAACGTAGTTGGTGGTTTTGTTGTGACCGATAGAATGCTGGAAATGTTTAATAAAAAGAAAAAGAAACAATAGTAGGGCATTGTCTACTATAAATTTAATAAGTAAAATTTACAGATATGGATAAAGTATTTCAACTTACTCAAAATATATCTTTTACATTAGGCGATGCTTTACTTGAATTAATCTATGTAATTGCATCGGTTCTATTTATTATAGGATTGAAAATGTTAAGTAGTCCAAAATCGGCCAAGAAAGGTAACCTTTGGGCTGCCGTTGGTATGGTAATGGCAATTATTGCTACTATTACACTTCATGTCGATAAAGAGGGACAGGCTATTGGAAATATTCCACTAATACTTGTGGCAATTGCAGTTGGAACTGTAATTGGCTGGGCTATAGCTGTTAAAGTTAAAATGACTGCTATGCCACAATTGGTTTCATTCTTTAACGGAATGGGTGGTGCCAGTGCGGCTTTGATTTCATTAATGGAATTTCCACATCTTGCCCATGGTGCTGCAACTGCTGCCATGGGAACAGGAGAGGTGCTTGCAATTCTATTAGGTCTAATGATTGGTAGTGTTTCGTTTGCAGGTAGTATGGTTGCATTTGGAAAACTTGATGGAAAAGTGGGTGATATAAGAGCTCCATTTTTGCGCGTTGTCAACTTGATATTTCTGATTGTCTTAATTGGTTTTATCGTTTATATAATGCTTCAGGGCAATGTAGTACCTCAGGATATGATGCCTGTCATCTATATAATGTTGGCAATTAGTTTAATATATGGTATATCATTCGTAATGCCAATTGGTGGTGCAGATATGCCTGTAGTAATTTCATTGCTTAACTCATTTACAGGTGTAGCTGCTGCAATGGGTGGTTTCCTATACGATAACCAGGCTATGTTAACAGGTGGTATTTTAGTTGGATCTGCCGGTACTATTCTTACTATTTTAATGTGTCGTGCTATGAACCGCTCCTTGATGAATGTAATTATTGGTTCATTTGGTGGTGGTGGAGCTGCTGCCAGTTCGGAGGGCGGAACAGTTAAAGAAATTTCACTTAGTGATGCTGCTGTATTGTTGAATTATTCGTCAAAAGTATATGTAATTCCTGGATACGGTTTGGCTGTTGCACAGGCACAGCATTTAGTAAATGAAATGTCTAAATTGCTTGAAGCGAATGGAGTAGAGGTGAAGTTTGGTATTCACTCAGTGGCAGGTCGTATGCCTGGGCATATGAATGTATTATTGGCAGAAGCTGATGTGCCTTATGAGAAGTTGATTGAAGAAAAAGATGCAAGTGAAGAAATGGCTTCAACGGATGTAGCAGTAGTCATTGGAGCAAACGACGTAGTAAACCCTGCTGCTCTAGATGACCCATCAAGCCCAATTTATGGAATGCCTATCATAAAAGCGGGTAGTGCTAAGAATGTAATTGTAATGAAACGAGGCATGGGTAAAGGTTATGCAGCTATTGAAAACAATCTTTTCTATGCTGATAATACTAGAATGTTATTTGGTAATGCAAAAGACTCGATTCAAAAACTAATTGAAGAAATAAAAGCATTATAATTAAATTAATATAGGAATGCGGCTTTAGAATTGGTCTAAAGCCGCATTTTTTATTGTAAGTGTAAGGAATATCGAAAAATATTATTTGTTTTGCACACTTGATTTGAAAATAGACGGTAATAGAAAGCTTAGCACTTATTATTCAAATAGTAGCATATGAAGTATATTGGAGCACATGTTAGCGCTGCAGGTGGAGTAGAGAATGCACCTAAAAATGCAGTAGAAATTGGAGCAACTGCTTTTGCATTGTTCACTAAAAACCAAAGACAATGGGTTGCTAAACCATTAACTGATAAGAGTATTGAGAAATTTAAAGAAGCTTGTGAAGAATATGGTTTCAAACATGGCCAAATTTTACCCCACGACAGCTATTTAATCAACTTAGGACATCCTGAAAAAGAACCTCTGCAAAAATCAAGAAATGCATTTATAGACGAAATGCAGAGATGTGAACAACTGGGAATTGATCGGTTGAATTTTCATCCTGGTTCACATCTTGGTAAGATAGATGAAGCTGCATGTTTGAAAACAATTGGTGAATCTATAAATATTGCTTTAGATAACACAAAAGGTGTGATAGCTGTTATAGAGAACACTGCTGGACAAGGTACTAATTTGGGGTTCAAGTTTGAGCAAATAGCAGAAATTATTGATCATGTGGAAGATAAGTCACGTGTAGGTGTCTGTATTGATACATGTCATGGTTTTGCTGCTGGCTATGATTTTAGTTCTGAAGATGGCTACGAAAAAGTATGGAACGATTTTGATTCAATAATTGGGCTTGATTTTTTAAAAGGAATGCATTTGAATGATGCAAAAAAAGAATTGGGTAGCCGTGTGGATAGACATGCTCCATTGGGGAAAGGTTTTATTGGCCTCGAAGCATTTGAGAGATTAATGATTGATAGTAGATTGGAGAATATTCCATTTATATTAGAAACACCAGAATCAGAGAACTGGGGAAAAGAAATAGAAATGCTTAAGAAGTTTACAAATTCTTAACACTTATGTATCTCAATTAATGCTGTCCAACGCCATTTTTTATTATTTTTAAAGAAAAAAGCTTGTTGAACCGACTAATAACCATATTACTTGTCCTCGCTGTCTTTAATAGTTTAGGAAATCCTATTCTGCAAAAGGGGTTTCCATACATAAAAAACTTTGATATAAATGAATACAGTTCGGAATTACAAAGTTGGATGTCGGCACAAGCCCCGAATGGTTTTATTTACATCGCTAATAGTTCCAAATTACTTGAGTTTGATGGTGTTAACTGGAATACCTACACACTTCCTAATAATAGTGCACTTAGGTCTGTAGCTATTGATGAAACAGGTCGCATTTTTGTTGGAGGTACACGTGAGTTTGGTTATTTCTTTCCCGATGAGTATGGCCGATTAAATTATTATAGCCTTTCTGCAGAAATTGATCGAGTAGATTTTGAATCTGTGTGGAGGATTTTGAAAACATCCAAAGGTATATACTTTGTAACAGGTCGTAAACATATATATAAATTTACTGATAAAGGACTTAGTATTGTAATTGCACCGCCGATGCTAAATAATTTTAGAGCTTCTGTGGTTAATGATACTATTTACTTCTATGATATTTATGCAGGCTTTGGTACTGTATTAAATGATACAATGAGGGTAATAAAAAATTCTAAATTACCATCCACTTATACACCATATTTTTTTATTCAAGGTGAAGAAAATGAGGTGATTACAGGAATTAGACAACGAGGTGTTTATAAGCTTAATGTTAAGAAAGATTATTACTCTTGGGAAGAACTAATTCAGTTAAAGTTTAAAGAAGTTCCATTTCAAAATGAAGTTCAAGTCAAAGAAATTATTGAGCCCTTAAATAAAAACTTAAATGATAAACTAGGAGAAGCTGAATTATATTTTGGTTTAAATGAGGAAGGAACGTACTTTTTTTCAACTCTGAGAAAAGGATTATTTATAGCTGATCGTAATTTTAATTTAATAAACAATTATCGTAAAGGTACAGGTTTACAAAATGATGCTGTTTATCATGTGAATATTGATAAGATCGGAGGCGTATGGATCTCAGGAGAAATGGGAATTAGTTACATTAGGTATCAAAACCCATTTATTTTCTTTAATCAGCGAAATAATATTAATGGAATAGTAATATCTGTAACTTCCATTGCCGATTTATTAATTTTTGGAACTACTCAGGGTTTATTTATGATGGATAAAAATCTGGAAAACCTAGAAAACTTCCATCAATCTGAACTTATTACGGATAAATATGCGTATGTTCTTGATGTAGAGCCCTTAAGCTGTTGTGAAGATGAGGTTCTGGTAGCAAGTTTGAGAGATATACTTGTCTATAATATTAAAACAAAAGCACTGATTCCAATACATAAATTGTATGGGACATATGATATAGCAAAAGTTCCCGGTAAAAAGAACGTGTATGTTTTTGGTAATACGCAAGGAGCTGAAGTATTGGAAATAAAAAGATCAGGCTATGGATCTTTTCAAGTAAAGAAATGGAATGTTTTTGAAGATTTTAATGAAAATATTCGTCATCTGATATTTGATAACCAAAAACAACTCTGGATGTCATCGGCTTACAATGGAGTTTATATGGCAAAGTTTGATGAAAATGGTAATGTTGAACAAGTAAAAAAGTATGGTGCTAATTTTGGCCTTGACTATGAGGACAGTAATTTGCCTGTTAACTATAAGGATACGTTATTAATGGCGACGCGTGCTGGCATTTTGTATTATGATAATAATGACAGAATGTTTAAACATTACAGAAATTTATACGGACTTCCTGTATTTGATTCAGTTGTTATTTCTGACATTAAAATTGTAGATGATAAAATCTGGTTTTCTTTGGACAAAGGAGTAATGTATTATGATATTAAAAAAAATAAGATAGAGCGAAAGGCATTTAACAGACTTAAACAATATGGATCAGAATCTATGGAAATAGATAATAATGGTGTCATTTGGCTAAGTAGTTTAAATAACCTAATTGCAATTGATACAACGTTTTTAAAGAATCAGTACAATAAAACACCCATCTACTTTAGAAATATTCTTTTTGGAGCTGATTCATTATACAAAACTGACCTTCGGAATCAATATGTTAGCAGTAGCATAAAAGCTGAGGGAATTCCATTTGACCATAACTCTTTGTCTGTTACAGTGGCTTGTCCTGCATATCAAACATTAGAGAATATTCAGTTTTCATATAGATTGGTGGGCTTAAATGATAAGTGGAGTGACTGGTCAAAAAATAATACCATTAAATATAGTTATTTGCCTGGAGGCGACTATACTCTTGAAGTACAAGCCAGAGATGCAAATTTGGATGTGCTAGGTAAAGCAATTATGCGAATATCTATTGACAAGCCATTATATTATACATTCTGGGCAATTCTATTATATGTAATTCTGGGACTCTTATTGATTTATGTACTAGTAAGACTTAATAGTAAAAGACTTCAAAACGATAAAAAGCGACTTCAGGACGCTATTAATGAAGCAATTTTTACAGTACAGCAGCAAAAAGAAGAAATACAGCAACAGGCTCAATATCTTTCTGATACTAATAAGCAGCTTGAAAAAATGTCTATTGTGGCAGAATATACTGATAATGCAGTAGCTATAATGGATGGGAAAGGAAATTACCAATGGGTAAACAAGGGATTTACTCGTATGTATGGTTATGAATACGAGGAGCTTATTCGAGATGACGATCGAAGTAAAATAGGACGGAATGCTAATTTGAGAATGAACGATTTGATTAATGTCTGGTTTGGAGATAAAAAACCTATAGTCTATGAGTCTTTGAATAAATGCAAAGATAGCAGCGAAATTTGGGTGCAAACCACACTAACTCCAATATTAGATAGTAAAGGCAATGTAGTAAAACTTATTACTATCGATACTGATATTCGTAAGTTGAAAAAAGCTGAAAAACAAATTGAAAAGCAACGCGATGAAATAAGTAAACAACGTGATTTGGCATATGTGCAGCGGGATGAGATTTTACAACAGAAAAAAGAAATTACTGATTCAATACATTATGCGCAACGCATTCAAAATGCATTATTCCCATCTAAAGGTGTATTAGACTCAATTTTTGAAAACAATTTTATATTCGACCTCCCTAGAGATATCGTGTCTGGTGACTTCTTCTGGACATATAAAAATGATGATTTATCCATGTTGGCAGTTGCTGATTGTACTGGTCATGGCGTTCCTGGAGCATTTATGAGCTTAATCGGACTCAATTTTTTAAATGATATTGTTAAAAATCAACGCGTATTTATTCCAGATCTGGTTTTAAACAAACTTAGAGATAGTATAATTTCTGGATTGAAACAAACTACAGAAGTCGGGGATAATAAAGATGGAATGGATATAGCATTAATATCTATTGACAAAAATTCGAAAATACTAAAATATGCAGGTGCAAATAACATGTCTATTATTAAAAGAGGTGATGAATTGATTACGCTGGAACCTGATAAAATGCCAATTAGTATTTTCCGAGATATAAAACACCCTTTTACACTCAAGACTATTGAAATTCAGCCGGGAGATATCTTGTATATGTTTACTGATGGATATATTGATCAGTTTGGAGGGAAAAAAGGTAAAAAGTTTAAAACCATCAATTTTAGAAAATTATTACAGCAAATAACTACAGATGATTTAAAGCAGCATGAAGAAATTACCAGGAATAATTTTTATACATGGAAAGGTGAACTATATCAAGTTGATGATGTACTTGTGATAGGTGTCAAATTATTGTAAAAGTTTTTGATTGGTTAAAAGAGTTTGATTTTGCTAGATACCACATTCATACATATAATATCTATTTTAGTTATTCTCATAATTATGGGAGTATCATTTTATGCAATTTTCTTTTTTGTTAATCGAGCCAATAAAAAGTACTTAAATAAACTATTAAAAAGGTATCGAAAATTAGGTAAGGAAAATAGTAAGCTTGTGAATAATTATAAGCTTATGTCCTTAGTTGCTGATACAACCGATAATTTAGTTGCAATAACTAACAATAAGGGCTCTATTATTTATATTAACCGTGCATTTCGTGAGGCACTGGCTATTCCATTAAACCAAAGTACAGACGGTATTCAATTATTTGATTATGAGGGGTTAGATAAAATTCTGGATATTTTTGAAGATAGTGTGGAGAGAATCCAAAATGCTAAAAGCGAGGTTTTTCTGACAAATAGGAGGGGATTTCGCTATTGGTTGCAGGTGAGTTTTTCGCATTCTGTGTTAAATGATAATCATTATGTAGTAGTTATGGCTACAAATATCAATGATTTAAAATATGCAGAAGAAGAAATTTCTCAACAGCGAGAAGAATTAATGGTTCAGGGAGAACAGCTTGAAGCTATGAATACGGAACTGGAAAATATTAATCAGCTTACAACAGATAGTATTACTTACGCTCAAAGAATTCAATCAGCATTGTTACCCAGAAAGGATGATTATAGCCAGTTTTTAAGAGATACATTTTTATTTTTCAGACATCGTGATATCGTCAGTGGCGACTTTTATTGGTATGGCGAGGTCGATGATAAAGCTTTTTTTGTAGAATCAGATTGCACAGGACATGGCGTACCTGGTGCTTTGATGGCTACAATTGGGAATACATTACTAAATGAAATAATTATTAGCGAGCGTATTTTTAATCCTGCAATTATTCTCAAAGAGCTTGATCGTAAGATCCGGATAGTTCTTCGTCAGGAAAACTCAATTACTGCCCAACAAGATGGTATGGATATGTCAATTGCACTATATGACCTTGAGACCAGAGAACTCTCTGTGAGTTTAGCTAATCAGTTTGCATTTTTATATACTAATAACGAGCTTATTGAAATTCCCGCAAGCTTACATTCAATTGGTGGTGACATGTTTGGAGAATCTGCGCCAATATTTGATTTGCATCGTTTCTCTATTGCTGATGGAGACTTACTGTATTTCTTTTCAGATGGTTACAGAGACCAATATAACGAAGATGAAACTGAGAAAATGATGCAGCCACGTTTTAAAAGTATTATTTCGCAGATTTGTAAGTTAGAAATGGACAAACAGAGAGATTTCATTGAAGAACAATTTGATTCCTGGCGAGGTGGAACAAGACAATACGATGATGTTATTGTTTGGGGATTAAAGTTTTAGCAATTTACACTTTTTGAATATCAAAGTCTATTTTTAGCATTTTCTGATAACGAAGTCCTGCATGATACATGTCAATATCAGCATCTTGATATTTCCACACAACTTTTACTTTTGACTTTTCAGAAAGTTTCTCAATTAAATAGAAGATTTTTGTTAATTGCTTTGCTGTGGAGGTTGAGTAATAGTCTAAATAAAATACAAATGTGCTTTCTTCTTTAGGATTGTCAATGTATTGATTTAACCAATCAAAAACAGGTTGGAAAAATCCAATAGCATCTTCAGGGAGACTTTTTTCTGAAATTTCAAATTGATTATTTTCAGCGTCAAATAGTATTTTGGGAGTATCTTTGGTTGCTTCTATATAAAGTACAGGTATCATCATTATTCATATATAATTTTAAAATAATCGCTATCGTCTTCAGGGATTTCCTCAATTAATTCAAAATTAATTCATGTTAAACGTGCATATCGTTGTCCACTTTCAAGCATATCCTGATCATCAGATGCATAATGCCATTTTACAAATAATGAACTTTTAATATTCTCTAATAAATTAAATATTTTACCTAGTTGTTTGGCACTGGCTGTATTGAAATAATCTAAATTTACATGAAATTCGGTTTCCTCTAATGGATCTAAAACATATTTTTCAAGCCATTCATATACAGGTTTGTAGAAATCAAAAGCATTTTCTGGAAGTGACCTTTCTGCAATTAGGAATTCTTTGTCTTTTTTATTTAAAACAATTTTTGGTGTATCCTCAGTTGCGTTTAATATCAATGATTCCATTATCTGTTTATTGTTACTTCAATTGTGAAAAAGCTATGCTCCTCAGACTCTTTTTTAAACGCATATTCAAGTTTTGCATTGCTCTTTAAACGTAATTCTATTAATCCAAGTCCAGATTCTTTGCTATTATCTATTTGGAAATTGAAAAGACGTTTGTCATAAAATTCATTCAGTTCTTTGTTGTCTAACTTATTAACCTGATCGATCTTATCTTTCAGAGCATCAATGTCTTCCGTCTTAATGAAGTTCCCTGTATTAAGTTTATATCCATCATTTATTGCCGAAATATAAAACAAACCTGGATTTCCATCGCTGTCGTTAATAGCAAGACCATGTTTTACAATATTTTGAAGTAGCTCAACCATAATATTAAAAACTTTCTTTCTTAATGATGGTTGGGTTGCCATTTGGCTCTCAATAATAGACAATAAATTTATAAGACTTTCCTGATTAAATATCCCATTAAAGATAATCAAGACGTCTTCTGATTCAAGCTGCTCATGCAGTTTGAAAATGTTTGAGAAATCAAGATGTCGAGTGTTGGAATCCACTGTTGATAGATTGTGTTTGATATAGGTTCTAAGATAGAAGTAAGAATGTTGCTCATTAATCTTTTTAAAATCATACTGGAGCTTATTTCCAGATTTTCTTGCCATCTCAATTAATCCTAGCCCTGCTCCACCTTTATCACTAAGTTCATTTTCTAATAGAGCTTGCTTATAGAACGTTTTTAACTCTTCTTTTTCTAGATTATTGATCTTGTCTAATTGACCGCTTAAATGATCAATGTTTTGATTTGGAATAATATTCGACATCGTAATGTAGTAATACTCACCACTTTGCTCAACTCCAAAAAAGCTTTTATGCCCTTGAGGACCTTCCTGATGCCTTGTTATATTCTGCAAACCTTCAACCAAAATAGTATATACCCGCTTTTTTACCTTTACTGGTTCATTAGCTTTTGTTAAGTTAGTTTCAGTGAGCGCCAAAATACCATCAGTGATACTTTGTGTCAGGTGCCCCCTGTAAAAGTAACTCATACTCTCTTTGTCAAGTATATCAATTATTTTGTAAGTTGTTTCCTCTTGTAAGGACATAGTTAGTGCTTTATCAGGCTAAAGATATTAAATATTACATGTAAACGAAAATTTTTTTCTTAATGAAATCATAACCATCAAAAACTTTTACCGCTGGACCTTTTAACCATATGTTTTTAAAAGGTAATTCTCCTTCAAATGATATATATAAATCTCCACCTTGTGCTTTGATGTGAATATTATTTTTTGATGTTACTTTTTTTAAATGATAAGCCGCTAGAGCTGTTGCTACACTTCCTGTTCCACATGCTAGTGTTTCATCTTCCACTCCTCGTTCAAATGTTCTCAAATGAATTGAATCACCTTCAATTTCAAAAAAATTAACGTTGGTTCCATCTGGAGCAAAGATGGAATCATGCCTGATCTCTTTTCCTTCCTCAAAAACATTTTTTGAATTTAAATTTTTTGATTCAATCATAACATGGGGTGAGCCAGTGTCCATAAAAAGACCAAAATTTGTTTCTTTAATTTCATTTACATCGCTCATCATTAATGAGATGATGTTTTCTCCATGCACTATGGCTTTATGAGTTCCATCAATAGCTTCAAAAATTGTTTTGTCTTTAATTATTCCTAAATCATAAGCGAACTGTACTGCACAGCGACCACCATTACCACACATGGTGCCCTCAAAGCCATCTGAATTATAATATGTCATCGTAAAATCATAAGACTGTGATTTACTTATAATGATTAACCCATCAGCACCAATTCCAAACCTACGATGACAAATTGTCGCAATCTCTTCATTATCTAATTTTGCATTGGTTTCATTATAATTGTTTACCATAACAAAATCGTTGCCTGCACCCTGATATTTATGAAATTTTTTCAGCATTACGTTAAAGTTAGGTTAAAAGCCTCATTTTAGCACAGATATTGAATTTATTTCTACGTATTATTCAATAATAAATGTAAATTTTGTTCAAAATTCAGAAATTTATTGAAAGTTCCATTATAATAACCCTTAAAAAATTAATAAAATGAAAAGTTTAAAGTTTTTTGCCAATCTAATGGCTGGAATAATAGGTGGTGTTTTGGTTATTATTGTGTATAACAGTTATGTAAATAAAAACCAGGACGGAAGTCAAATAGATAAAGTTTCTTATTCTAATTCAACAAATCCGGTTAGGTTAGTAGATACCAACTCTAATGGTATTCAAGCTCAACCTATAGGAGCAATGTCATACAGTGGTGCGCTTGAAAATGAAATGGTAGTTGCAGCAAAGAAAACAGTGGATGCTGTAGTGCACGTTAAAACTGCTTACTTACAACAATATTCTTATGGAAATCCATTTTTAGATTACTTCTTTGGCGACGGATATCACAAAAGAAGTCAGCCAGTAATGTCGAGTGGGTCGGGAGTTATTATTTCTAACGATGGATATATTATAACCAATAATCACGTGATAGAGCGTGCCGAAAAGATTAAGGTAGCATTGAATGATAAACGAGAGTTTGACGCAGAATTAGTTGGGACAGATCCGGGAACCGATATTGCATTGTTAAAGATTGATGAGAAAGATCTACCATACCTTACACCGGGAAACTCTGATAATGTAAATATTGGGGAGTGGGTCTTGGCTGTTGGTAATCCTTTTAACTTAACATCGACCGTTACAGCAGGAATTGTATCTGCTAAAGCTCGCAATATCAATCTAATGCGTGAGAATTATGGTATTGAATCATTTATTCAGACCGATGCTGCAGTAAATCCTGGTAATAGTGGGGGCGCACTTGTAAATAGAAAAGGAGAGCTAATTGGTATCAATACTGCAATAGCCTCAAAAACAGGAACATTTACTGGTTATTCATTTGCGGTTCCAGTTAATATTGCCATGAAAGTAGCTGAGGATTTAATTGAATATGGTCAAGTACAGAGAGCAGTAATGGGTGTGATAATTCATGATTTAAATGAAGATTTTGCCCGGGAGAATGAAATAGAGACACTAAATGGTGTTTATATTGATCAAATCAATGAAGGTGGTGCTGCTGATAAAGCAGGAATTAAATCTGGCGATGTTGTTATAAGAATAGGAAGTGTTGATATTAATAATGTAGCTCAGTTACAAGAACAGTTAAGTAAGTTTAGGCCAGGTGATGAACTGAAAATTACAGTTTTACGTGATAATAAAGAGGTTGAAAAAGAGGTTGTTTTACAAAATAGAAAGGGGAATACAGAAATTTTGCAGAGTACTGATCTATTGACAGATTTAGGAGCAAAATTTGAACCGGTTACAGACAAAGAGAAGAAACTACTTAGAATTTCGAATGGTGTGAAAATTGCCGAAATATCTTCAGGTAAATTAAGAAATGCCGGAATTCATGAAGGCTTTATCATATTGGCAATGAATGGTATGAAAATTGATGATGAAAACGATGTACGTCGAGTAATTGAACAAGCCGATGGCGGAATTATGGTTGAAGGAATCTATCCTAACGGTATGAAAGCTTATTATGCTTTTGGAAATTAAAACATAATGCCTGATTTACAGTTAGAAATAAATAAAATAACTTTTAAGATTCTGAAACCTTTTATTAAAGCCTTCGTAATATAGGCACACAGGAGTTAAGGGAATGATATTAAAAATCAATTGAAATATACTAAACATGAATCTCAGAATGGGGTTCATGTTTATTTGTTAATAATGTTAAAAGAGTGTATCTTTGCAACCCTTTTATTTAAGCTGTAAATCTAGAATATAATATGAGACAGTTAAAAATCACTAAATCGATTACAAATCGTGAGAGCGCATCGCTCGACAAGTATCTTCAGGAAATTGGACGTGAGGAGTTAATTACCGTTGAAGAGGAAGTGGAATTAGCACAGCGAATCAAGAAAGGCGACCGTGCCGCTCTTGAGAAACTGACAAAAGCTAATTTGCGATTTGTGGTCTCTGTTGCTAAACAATATCAAAATCAGGGGTTGAGCCTTCCGGATTTGATTAATGAGGGTAACCTCGGGTTGATTAAAGCAGCTGAAAAATTTGATGAAACCAGAGGTTTTAAGTTTATTTCTTATGCTGTATGGTGGATTCGCCAATCAATCCTTCAGGCTCTTGCTGAGCAATCAAGAATTGTTCGTTTACCTTTGAACCAGGTTGGTTCACTTAACAAAATTAACAAGGCGTTTTCAAAGTTTGAACAAGAAAACGAAAGAACACCTTCTCCAGAGGAATTAGCTGACCAATTGGATATACCTAAAGAAAAAGTAAGTGATACTTTGAAAGTTTCGGGTCGCCACGTATCTGTAGATGCTCCTTTTATTGAAGGTGAAGACAATAGTTTGTTAGATGTACTGGAAAATCAAGACAGTCCAAAAGCTGACGGAAGCTTAATGTCTGAGTCTCTTGGTCGTGAGATCTTAAGAGCCTTAGCTACATTAACTGAGCGTGAGAGAGATATTATCAAGCTTTTCTTTGGAATTGGTTGTCAGGAAATGACATTAGAGGAAATTGGTGAGCGTTTTGGTTTAACTCGCGAACGCGTGCGCCAAATTAAAGAAAAAGCCATCAGAAGACTTCGTCATACTTCCAGAAGTAAACTGTTGAAAGCATATTTAGGTTAGTACCAGTATAACTATATAAGGAAAGGCTGTCAGATTCGACAGCCTTTTTTTGTGCATAATGACGAATTGACATTTTTTCTGCAATGGCACACATATTGGAAAAACCGATATAGAAAAACCATAAAATTTAAATAAAATGCAAAAAGGAAACATTGGCGTAACCACGGAAAACATTTTCCCAATTATTAAAAAGTTTCTGTACTCAGATAACGAAATCTTTTTACGTGAGGCAGTTTCAAATGCAGTAGATGCAACTCAAAAGCTAAAAACGCTTGCGCTTCGCGATGAGTTTAAAGGAGAACTTGGTGACCTAACAGTACACGTTAAAAACGATCCCAAGAAGAAAACCATTACTATTTCTGATCGTGGAATTGGAATGACTGAAGAGGAGGTTGATAAGTATATCAATCAAATTGCATTTTCAAGTGCAAACGAATTCCTCGACAAGTATAAAGATGATGCTCAGTCAATTATTGGTCACTTCGGATTAGGGTTCTATTCTTTGTTCATGGTTTCTGATAAAGTCGAAATCTTTACGAAATCGCACAAAGATGGCTCCAAAGGTGTGCACTGGTCATGTGATGGAAATCCGGAATTTACAATGGAAGAGTACAATAAAGAGGATAGAGGTACAGACATTGTAATCCACTTAGATAAAGAGTCGAAAGAGTATGCTGAAGATGCTAAAATCAATGAATTATTGAATAAGTATGCCAAATTTCTTCCAATTCCTATTGCTTTTGGAAAAGAGCAGGAGTGGAAAGAAGATAAAATGGTAGATACTGATAAGGATAAAATCATTAATAACCCTGAACCAGCCTGGACAAAAAAACCAGCCGATTTAGAGGAAAAAGATTATAATGAGTTTTATCGAGAATTATACCCAATGGGCGATGATCCATTGTTTCATATTCACCTAAATGTAGATTATCCATTTAATCTTACAGGTATTCTTTATTTTCCAAAAATTCATAATAACCTTGAAATTCAGAAAAATAAAATCCAATTATACTGTAATCAGGTTTTTGTAACTGATTCTGTTGAAGGTATTGTACCTGAATTTTTGACATTATTACATGGAGTAATTGACTCACCTGATATTCCATTGAATGTATCACGTAGCTATTTGCAGGCTGATTCAAATGTGAAAAAAATCTCTTCTCACATTATGAAGAAAGTAGCTGATCGTTTGCAAGAAATTTTCAAGAACGACCGTAAACAATTTGAGGAGAAATGGGATCATTTGAAGATTTTTATCCAATATGGAATGCTTACTGATGAAAAGTTTGCTGAAAAAGCAAAGAAGTTTGTATTGCTTAAAAATACAGATGGTAAATATTTCACTTTTGAAGAGTATGAAAAACTAATCAAAGAGAACCAGACCAATAAAGATAAGAAATTAGTACATATTTATACAACCAATAAAACAGACCAGTATACATTTATTGAAGATGCTAAAGCAAAGGGCTACGATGTATTAGAAATGGATGGACAATTGGATGTGCATTTTGTCAATAAATTGGAGGCTGATTTGAAAGATTCTACATTCAAGCGTGTAGATGCTGATGTGGTTGACAAGTTGATTGAGAAAGATGAAGTGAAAGATTCTAAGCTTTCTGATATTCAACAAAAAAATCTTGTTCCAGTATTTAGGAGTAGTTTGCCTGAAAACAGTAGCTACATTGTTTCAGTTGAAAACCTTGACGAGAATGCATTACCAGTTGTAATTACCCAGTCAGAGTTTATGCGACGCATGAAAGATATGTCTGAAATGAATGGTGGCATGAGTATGTACGGTAATTTGCCTGATAGTTATAACCTTGTTTTAAATAGTAACCATCCACTTGTTGTTGAATTGGTAGAGAATCTCGATAAAGAAATAGGAGATGAGTTGAAAAAAGCAGATGAAGCTATTGAGCCAGTTCAGAAAGAATATGACGAGATTTCAACTAAAAATGCAAGCAAAAAAGAAGAGGAGCTTACAGAGGAAGAAAAACAACAGCGTACAGATGTTCAGAATAAACTAGATGAACTGAAGCAAGAACGTGAAGAAAAACTAAAAGCCTTTGGTAAAGAACAGAAAATTGTAAAACAATTGATAGACCTTGGGTTGCTGGCTAACAATATGTTAAAAGGAGAGGACCTAAACAAGTTTGTAAAGCGTAGTGTAGAATTATTAGATAAGTAATAATTATAGCAGACAATCAGAAGAAGGGCTAGCTTAACGGTTAGTCCTTTTTTTATAAAAATTCGTTTGTATTAAAAGTAGAATTCTAATTTCAATATTTTTCAATAAAATCAATCAAATGCGTGGCATTTTCAAGGTTGATTTTTTTTGCTAACCTTTGACGTGCTTTTTTTACACTATCGTAGCTAATTCCCAGCATGTCTGCAGATTCATTCAGTGAAAATCCTAGTTTAGTAAGCATTATATGTCTTTTCTCACTTTCTGTGAGGTCAGGGAATTCTTTTATAAGCCTTCTGTAAAAGTCATTATATACACTTTTGAAAAGACTTTTGAATTTTATCCAATCTTCATTGGCAAAAATGTTCATATTTCTTAACTGCGTAATATTATTTTGAATATCAGATGAGTTTTTGTGAGAATCTAGCTTGTATAACTCTTCCTGGAATTGATTTAAAAGTTTGTTTTTTTCTTTTATTCGTTCTGTAAAAGCATTAAGCTCAGTGTTTTGGAGTTCAATTTCTTTCATTGCTTTTTCCAAATTCAATTCAGATTCTTTTTTATCTCGTTCATTCTTTATGCGTTTTCTGTTTATAATAAGAATTATAACCAGTGCAAATAAAGTGAGAATTGATATTATTGCCAGATTCAGACGTCTCGTAAATCTCTTCTGCTGTTTGATTAGGGCAATTTCTTTATCAAGCTTTTCAATATTATACCTAATTTCAAGGTTAGTTATATTTGAAATGTTCTCCTGATTTTGGATGCTATCATTCATCTGTTTGAATAAAATATGATAATCACAGGCAGCCTTGAAGTTTTTGTTATCATAGTTTAGTTGGTGTAAAAGATATGCTGCCTCGCTAATTTGACTTTGGATGTTGAGTTCTTTTGATATGTTAATAGCCTTATTCACATAATACTGTGCTGAGTCATAGTTTTTATGGTCATAATAGTGTTGTGCAAGTTTGTTGTAGTATATAGCCGATTTCTTTTTGTCATTTAGCTCGTTCGAAATCTTTAACGCATCTGAAAAATATCTGTAAGCCTCATTGGTTTTGTTTTTATTACTTAATACGATACCAATATTGTTGTATGCAATACTTAACCCAGATTTGTTATTTGTTCTGGAATAGAATTTGGCTGCCAAATAATAATATTCTAAAGCTCTGTCGTAATCTAATTTGTTGTCGTATATAACTCCAAGATTATTATAAATTATAGCTAATTTTTTTTCGTAATTATTTTCAGTGGCTATCTCCAAAGCTTTTAAACTGTATTCTTCTGACTTCGTTATATTATTTTGTTTTTGGTATATATACCCCAGGTTTATATATACAGAGGTCATTCCAAATTTATATGCAATACTCTCATATTTTTTCAGTGCTAAAAATGCGTAATTAGCAGCCTCATCATAGTCCTCAATTGCAGAATAAAATAATAGAATCTTATTATAAACAGATGCCAGATTAATTGGGTTGTCAAATTTTTGTGCAAATTTTAACGCTTTATCCAGATATTGTTTTGCAGTAATATACTCTCCAAGGTTAATGTATGAAATACCTATGTAGCTATTTGCATCAATTAGGCCAGGTAGATAATTAATTTCTTTAGATAATATTTTCGCTTTTTCAGCAAATTCAATACATTTTTGGTAATCTACTTTTTCATAGTTTTTGCTTATTGCGTTCAGGATTATGATTCTAGAGGTATCCTGTTGTGTCTGTTCGAGTTCTTTTAAAAGGCTGTCAATTGATTCTGGGGGCTGAGGAAAAATAAAGCTGGGAATTATTGAAAATATAAGTACTAACAAAACACTTCTACACATATACAATTATATTATACTTATGGTTGAGTAACAAAAATACGATAAAATAGAGAATAGTCCTTTAATATTTTAACTAATTATTAAGACTATGTCATTATTGAAATAACGAAAGTGCATTATAATCAACATATATTACAAATTAAACTATAATGGTTTTATTTACTGTGAATTAAAGATTGATATAAGGCCTTGGGAAATTAATTGTCCACCTAGTTGTACACCTGTTAAACTTGCCTTTCTTTTTAATATATGGTTTCTTGCTTTAAGATTTTAGAATCATAAATTACTAAATTATTTAATATGAAAAGGTTTTACATTGTTATGTTAATAGTTTTTGGGTTACACACTTTTGTAAATGCCCAATGTCTTGAAACTGTCCCTTTCACTGAGGATTTTGAGTCTGCTACTGCTGTGCCGCAAAATGCTTGTTGGTCAGAAGCTGGGACTACTTATACAGGTAGTGCAACAGCCTTTGGCCTTTATGTAGGTAGCCAAAAATCTATGCGTGTTGATTATGGCGGAGGACAGGGTGATTTATTAATGTTGACAACAACTACTTTTGATTTTTCAGGTGAAGTGGCTGGAGAATTAACCTTTGATTGGCAATCTTATGGATCATGGCACTATGCTGGAGATTATTTTAAAGTAAAATTATCCATTGATGGTGGAGCAACTTTCCCTACAACAGTATGGGAAAGATCTGGCGCTGATAATGGATTACAAGGAGGAACGTGTTCTTCAGGTTCATGGCCTAATGGAGATTGGGAAACAACTGCTGCTATATCTCTTCCAGGAGTTGGAGGAGAAAATGATGTAGTACTATTATTTGAATTTTTATCAGATCCAAGTGGATGGTCATCCGGAGATATTTTTATTGATAATATTACGGTTGTTGGTGCGACACTTAATAATGTAGACGCGGCAGCATCCGTTTCTAATTTTGAACCTTATTATTTGGTTAGTGATGTTGTTAGTCCAACCGTTGATGTACTGAATAACGGTGATAGTGATGTGACTGTTGATGTAACATTAGTAATTAATGATGGTACATTAGATGTGGTTAATCAGACAGTTACTTCTAGTGCAATTGCATCAGACGCTATTGGAACGGTTACTTTTTCAAACTGGACAGCAGTCGCAGGAAATTATATATATACTGCGACAGTTGCAGATCCAGGAAGTGATACAGATCTTACAAATAATGAAATAACAGGTTCGTTTGAAGTGTTTACTGATGATCCATGTTTATATACATTACCTTTTACCGAAGATTTTGAATCTGCAACAGCTATACCCCAGAATTATTGTTGGTCTTATGACGGTACTGTGTATTCCGGTTCTGCTTCTGCCTTTGGTATTTATTCTGGTTCAGGTAATTCTATGCGTGTAGATTATGAC
>PKTE01000132.1 GCA_002869335.1 Salinivirgaceae bacterium
AGCATTGTTTAAAAGAGGGTATAGGGTACATCATGGTAAAGCTTCGTTGAATGAGGTGTTTGCTGCAGGAATGGTGCTAAAAACAGGTTGGAAAGGCGAAACAGAGCTAATGGATGCGTTTTGTGGTTCAGGTACTATATTAACAGAAGCAGCTCTAATTGCGGCTAATATTCGCCCTGGTGAATATCGTGATTCATTTGCTTTTGAACATTGGCTCGATTACGAGAAAAAGGTTCTTGAAGAAGTGAAAGATGAAGATGATCAGCGAAAAATTGAAGTGCCAATTTTAGGCGTAGATATTGAGCCTAAACAAATTGGATTTGCTAAAGCTAATATTCAGAGTGCATTCCTGCAAAAATATATATCTGTTCAGAAAGGTGATTTTGAGACGATTGAAGGAGATGCGGATAATGGTATAATTATAACAAACCCACCTTATGATAAAAGAGTGCAAATTGATGAAATAAAAACACTTTATCGCCGTTTTGGAGATCACCTGAAGCAGCAATTTACAGGTTATAATGCGTGGATTGTTTCCGGAAACGATATGGCATTGAGGAACATTGGATTAAAGACCAGTTCTCGTCAGATTTTATATAATGGTCCCATTGAAAGTAAGTTTTGTCATTATGAATTATTTTAAAGAAAACATAATGCGTCTTCCTTGAATGTCAACATGCTATGATTTATCTTAAATCTTTGCGTGGAACATTTTAGAAAACATGCAAATTTTTAGTTAAATTGCAACTTCGAATTAAACAGATTTTATTACTTCGAAAATATTGTAAGTGATTAATTAATAAAAGAATACATATGTCAAAAGTTATTGCACTAGCGAACCAGAAAGGTGGGGTTGGAAAAACCACAACAGCCATTAATCTTGCAGCCAGTTTAGGTGTGCTTGAGAATAAAGTTCTGATAGTTGATGCCGACCCTCAGGCCAATGCAACTTCCGGTTTTGGATTTGATGTACGTAATGTAAAAGCTAGTATTTACGATTGTATTGTGGATGATTATGATCCTGAAAAAACAATTCTAAATACTGAAATGGATAATGTTGATCTTATTCCTTCTAACATAGATTTAGTTGGTGCTGAGATTGAAATGCTGAATATGCCTAATCGTGAGAAAGTTTTGAAGAGTGTGATAGAAAAGGTTAAAGATAACTATGATTGGGTTTTAATTGATTGTTCACCTTCATTAGGACTTATTACAGTTAATGCTTTGTCTGCTGCAGATTCAGTAATGATTCCTGTGCAATGTGAGTATTTTGCACTAGAAGGATTGGGAAAACTTTTGAATACTATCAAAATTATTCAAAGTAACCTGAACAAGGAATTGGAAATTGAAGGTTTCCTTTTAACTATGTATGACGGAAGAACACGTTTATCAAATCAAGTAGTAGAAGAGGTGCGTACACACTTTGAGTCTATGGCATTTGACACTATTATACAACGTAATGTGAAATTAGGAGAGGCTCCAAGTTATGGTAAGCCAATTGTATTATACGATGCCAGTAGTATTGGAGCTACAAGTTATTTGAATTTGGCGAAAGAACTATTGCAACGCAATAACGCCACAAATATGGATAATGCTGATAAACAAGTAGATTAATATAATATTTTTTTGAAAGATGGTAGCGAAGAAGAAAGCTTTAGGTAGAGGATTGGGAGCATTAATAGAAGAATCTCCAAGGGCAGAAGAGCCTAAACAAAACGATGCAATTAAAGAAATTCCAATAAGTCAGATCAAAGTTAATCCATTTCAACCTCGTACTGAGTTTGATGAAGAAGCATTAGCAGATCTCGCAGCATCGATTAAAGAACTTGGAATTATTCAACCAATTACAGTTCGTAAGGTTGCTGATAATGAATATCAGATTATTTCTGGAGAACGTCGAACACGTGCATCTAAAATGGCTGGTTTGGAAACCATTCCTGCCTATGTACGTACAGCCGATGATCAGGGAATGTTGGAGATGGCGCTTGTTGAAAATATCCAACGAGAAGACCTTGATGCAATTGAAATCGCAATTAGTTATAACCGCTTAATCGATGAGTGTAGCCTGACTCAGAAAGAGTTGAGTGCCCGCGTAGGTAAACAAAGATCTACAATTACCAATTACCTTCGATTATTGAAATTACCTGCAGAAATTCAAAAAGGAATTCGCCACAAAGTTATTTCAATGGGACATGCTCGTGCATTGATCTCTATTGAAAATCAGGATGACCAACTTTACCTGTTTGAGATGATAATGAAAGAAGGTCTTTCTGTTCGCAAAGTGGAAGAGTTAGCTAAAGGTATTGCCGAAGGTGAAAATATAAAAGAAACTACTTCAACGCCAAAAACACCTAAAGCTGAGCTTGGTGAAGGATTTAAAGAGTTGCAAAATCAATTGGATACATTCTTTCAAACAGGCGTGAAGCTCAAGAGAACTAACAATGGTAAAGGCCAAATTGTAATCCCCTTCAAAAGTGATGATGATCTGGAGCGCATCATTGGCTTACTTGATCAGATAAAAAACGCTTAACTTATTTATTGATGCGATATTGGGTAGGTTTTGTATTGCTGATTTTTACAATATCAGGATTTGGACAACAAAGCGTGAATAAGGAGAAGACTAATCCCGAAACTTCTCATTCGCCTAAAACAGCTACTCTATTATCAACATTTATACCCGGTGCAGGACAAATCTATAATAGAAAGTATTGGAAAGTGCCTCTCATTTATGGTGGTGGTGCAACCTTCATATACTTCATTGGTGTAAATAATGGTTATTATAAAAAATACACACGTTTATATGAGCAAAAGCTCGACGGAACAATTGATGAGCTATATGTTAATATAAGTGAGGAGAGTTTGCGTCGCGAGAGAGAAAATTGGAGACGCAACCGTGACCTAAACTACATTGGTTTAGGAGTATTGTATTTTTTACAGATTATAGATGCTAACGTCGATGCCCATTTATTTGAATACGATATAAGTGATGATCTAACCTTTCGATATCAGCCAGATTACGTTGGTGGAATGTTTGACGACTATTCATCAAAATCAATGGGGGGAATGGGAGTTAGATTAACATTAAATTTTTAGATTTGTGCGAGGCACTATCAGAATTATTAAAGCCAAAACCCTTATATAAAATGAAATTCACTGCGATAATTAGTATATTTTTTACAATTCTATCTTTCTCATTAAGTGCAAATGTAAACCCAATCGATACTACTCGTGTAGCTGAGGGTGAGGCACTTGTAAAATTATCAAGAGATTATGACAGCCTATTGCATTTATGGTACGTTAGTCGAGCGATAACCGATATTGATACCTCCATGACTTCAGGGATGGATGATATCGAATTAGAGGGCTTTTTACCTGCTGATAGTATTGTGAAAATGCAAATGGAGAATATGCCTGTCTTTTTTGATCTTACATATAATAAGGTTGTAAAGGCCTATATGAAAGTATATTTGAAAGATAAGCGTGAATTGACTGAGACAGTATTAGGTCTTTCGAAATATTATTTCCCCCATTTTGAAGAAGCATTAGATGCGAAAAATATGCCGATGGAATTGAAATATCTTCCGGTAATTGAATCGGCTTTGAATCCACTGGCTGTTTCCAGGGTTGGAGCTACAGGCTTATGGCAATTTATGTATGCAACAGGTCGCTTTCTTGACATGGAGATTACTTCGTTTGTTGATGAAAGGCGTGATGTAACTGCTTCCACAAATGCTGCAGTTGAATATTTATCTTCACTTCACGAAATATTTGGTGATTGGACTTTAGCTTTGGCAGCTTATAATTGTGGTCCGGGTAATGTGAACAAAGCCATTAGGAGAAGTGGTGGCAAAACAAATTTCTGGGATCTGTATTACTATTTGCCACGTGAGACCAGAGGATATGTGCCAGGGTTTATCTCTGTAATATATATTTTCAATCACTATGAGGATTTAAAAATTAAGCCAAAAGAGATTGAAATGCCCATGATGACGGATACAGTTATTGTGAATGATGAATTACATTTAAAGCAAGTTGCTGAAGTAATGCAAATTCCATTAGAAGAGCTACGTGATTTAAATCCTCAATACAGAAGAGATATAATCCCTAAAGGTAAAAAATACCCTTTGCGACTTCCTTATCAAAGAGCTTTGGACTTTATTGATTTACAGGACTCAATAATGAATTATAAAGATTCAGTATTTTTTAATCCAGAGATAATGGCTAAGCAGCCAAATAAAGAGCGCTATTATGGAGAAGCACCATCGGGTAATTTTGAGAGGTTAGTATATACTGTGAAGTCAGGTGATAATTTAGGGTTTATTTCTGATTGGTACGATGTGCGTACTCGTGACCTTAGGTACTGGAATGGAATTAGAGGAAATATGATTCGTGTAGGGCAAAGGATTATAGTGTATGTCCCTAAAAAAGTAGCAAATAACTACAAAGACATTAACCTGTTGTCATTTGCAGAGAAACAGAAACGTGAAGGAAAAACAGTTGCACCCCGCGTTAAAGTTGAATCAAAAGATTTCCCCAATGACGGTAAATATGAATATTACACTCTGAAGAAAGGCGAAACTTTATGGGAAGTAGCTAAAAGATATGACGGTGTTTCTGACAGAGATATATTACAAATGAATGGATTAAAGACTGGTCGCTATTTGAAGGCTGGCCAAAAGATTAAGGTAAAAAGATTAGATTAAACAATGGATATTAAGCCAGTAAAACCAATTCATATTGCATTGTTTTTTGCAGTTGTATTGCTGTCGCTGGCATTGCTCTCTCTGGTTTTTCCTAAAGACGGAATAAAAATTACAGATGAATTGGAGCTGAAATTTTTAAGTTGTCAGCAGATAAATGAGGAAGCTCCAACTTATGCAAACCTCGATAGCATTCTTCGGGAGGCCAGACTTATGGATAGTTTGTCTACAGTGGTAATTGAACAAAAGAAGGATACTGTTAAAGAGAAAACGGATAAACCGAAAATTGATACAATTAGGGCAGCTGCAAACCTTCTCCGATCTAAAATTCATAGAATCGAATATCCAAAGGGAAAAGAGAATATGTTGGTTCCTTTTTTTAGCCAATTAAATTCTGGATCAACTCAGAAATCTCTAATCAGGATATTACATTATGGTGATTCTCAAATTGAAGGTGATCGAATTACACGATTTCTCCGTAATCGATTCCAGCAAAAATTTGGAGGAAGTGGACCTGGCTTACTTCCCTGCTTCAATCCTGTTGGCTCAAATACCAGTATGAAAATTTCTACCGTAGGCCCATGGGCAAAACATACTGTAATGATGCGCTCTGATTCTATATTTCCGAGAAAAAATTATGGAATTTTAGGTTCTTGTGCTAGAATTGAAACAACCGATTCCATTAAAAAGGGCCAACTCAATTATAAAATTTCTAAATATAGTTACCTATCTGTAAGGCATTTTAAATGGGCGCGTCTGTTCTTTGGGCAGGGAGCTGGCAATTTTAAGCTTTCAGTTTATGAAAAAGATAAACTGTTGTTACAAGACGTTGTTGATGGTTCAGGACCATTAAATTATTTTGGATTACAGTTAGAACATACCCCTGAGGATTTAACATATGAAGTTGAAGGTGACTCACTACCTTGTTTTTATGCACTTTCGTTAGATCAACCAACGGGGATTGCTATAGATAATATTGGTTGGAGAGGAAGTAGAGGAGCTGAATTTTATAAAATTCAAACTTCAGTACTAAAACGTTTTTTCAAAGAGCTTAACGTTAAGATGATTGTTTTTCAGTTTGGCGTTAACGTAGTTCCTTTAATTACAAACAATTATGGTTTTTATGAGCGACAATTGATTCGTCAATTAACGCACCTCAAGGATGCTGCAGGTGAAATACCAATTTTGGTTGTGGGCGTGAGTGATATGGCTAGAAAAGAGAATGGTTGGTATGCGTCTTATCCCAATATTGAGAAAATAAGGAATGCTCAGCGTAATGCGGCATTTAAAAGTAACTGTGCATTCTGGGATATGTATAAAGCTATGGGAGGTAAAAATTCAATGCCTGCATGGGTATTTGCTCAACCACCATTAGCACAAAAAGATTTTACTCACTTCAACTTTAATGGCGCAAAAATTATAGCTCAAATGCTTTATAATGCTATTATGTATGAGGTAAATAATAAGCAAAGTGAGTCTCAAACAGCAGAAAAAACAGAGGCTGCTAGTGAAAATCAAGCGCAGAGTTTATGAGGTTTTTTCAATTAATTACTTTATTCTCTTTTTTAATAGTTGTGCAAGTTTCAGTTGCTCAAGATTTTCCATATGTGTCAGTTGATTATGATTTTATTCAAAAGGATAAAAATGTATTTTTAAATACTGATAATGCTTTAGGGTTAAAGCAATTTTATGCAAAATGGGCAGATCTAATTAGAAGAGGGAATAAAAAAATTGAGATACTTCATTTAGGCGATTCTCATGTTCAGGCAGATTTTTTAACAGGACGCATCAGGGATAGAATGCAACAGTTTTTTCCTGGTTCTGAAGGGGCCAGGGGATTAATATTTCCATATAATCTTGCAGAAACTAACAATCCTGGGAACTATCAGATTAACTCAAATAATAATTGGGAAGTTATTAATGGTGTGAAACAAGATAATTTCTCAACGGGAATTATACCTGCAAAAGTAGTTTGTGGAGATTCTGTAATCAAACTATCTGTTAATCAGAATGATAATCTTCAATACTCAGGCTTTGATCAAGTGGAGTTATGGTATGCGTGTGCAAAAGAAATTACTATCCTTAAGCCTGCCTATGCTGAAGTTGAGTTACTAAATGGTTATGGAAGAGTATTGATAAATCTAAATGGACTCGAAAAAGAAACAGAGATTGAAATATTTGGTGCTTCTGAGGAATCAAAATTTGAATTATACGGTATAGGCTTACATAATTCTTTACCGGGAATTACATATCATGCATTGGGCTTGAATGGGGCTACTACTGAAGATTTTGTGAAATGTGAACATTTTGAGCGATATTTATCTTATGTGCAACCTGATTTAATAATTGTATCGCTAGGTACTAATGATATGTATGATCTCAATGTTCGCATGAAAAAATTCACCCTGGTTTATAGTGAATTTTTGCAAAGAATAAGAAATGTATTTCCCAATAAAGCATTGATTTTGACAACGCCAGGAGACCATTTTATATATAGCTATTTACCTAATAGTAAGTTGTCTGAAGCTAGCGAGATAATTAAACAACTTGCTGTAAAGTTTGACGCAGCAGTATGGGATTTTTACCATATTATGGGCGGATATCGTTCAATGATGGGGTGGGATATGAATGGTTTAAGTTCAAAAGATCGCATACACTTCACAAGAAAAGGTTATTACCTGCAGGCAGATTTATTTTTTAATGCTATATTGAAAAATTTTGAAAAACTATATTTGAACAATCATTACTATAAGCAAAAGGATAGCTTAGGTACAAAGAATTAAAAGGCTTGATGCTAGAATTTTTAGAAAGTATATTTCGGTATAATGAGAAAATCCCAATGATATTTACTCATTGGAGCTTTTGGGTATTCTTTCTTGTTGTATTGAGCGTTTTTTCGGCTCTCCAAAAAAGGTTGCAAATACGTAACGTATGGCTTTTTATGGTTAGTCTGTTTTTTTATTACAAGTGCGGCGGCTTTTATTTCTTTTTACTTGTCTTTAGTACTTTTGTTGACTACTTCATCGGTATGGGCATATATAACAGTAATTTGCCTGGTAGAAGGAAGTTTTTGGTAGGACTAAGCGTATTTATAAATCTATTTGTACTGGCCTATTTTAAGTATGCTTATTTGTTTGTTGATGTAGTAAACACCGTTATGGGTGCTGATTTAAAAGTTGTGAACTATTTGGCACTAGGCGTCAATGAAATAGCCGATACGTCATTTGATATCTACACGATTATTCTTCCTGTAGGAATTTCATTCTATACTTTTCAAACCATTAGCTATTCCATTGATATTTACAGGTATAAAGTAAAGCCTGTTCGTAATATTCTTGATTTCGGATTTTATGTGTCATTTTTCCCTCAGCTGGTGGCTGGGCCAATAGTAAGAGCCGCAGAATTTGTGCCTCAAATATATCGTAAATTTAAATTAAGTGCTTACGAATTCGGGTTTGCTACATTTTTGATAATGAATGGGTTGGTTAAGAAGATCGTGGTTAGTGATTACGTTTCTGTTAATTTTGTGGATCGTGTTTTTGATAATCCATTACTGTATTCTGGTTTTGAAAATTTAATGGCTGTTTATGGCTATGCTATCCAGATTTATTGTGATTTTTCTGGATATACAGATATTGCTATTGGCGTTGCACTTCTAATGGGTTTCAGATTGCCTGAAAACTTCAGGTCTCCTTATAAAGCTAATAGTATTACTGATTTTTGGCGTAGGTGGCATATATCATTGTCATCATGGCTACGAGATTACCTTTATATTCCCCTGGGTGGAAATAGAAGAGGTACAGTAAGAACATATACAAACCTGTTAATTACAATGGTTTTGGGAGGCTTATGGCATGGTGCAAATATTCGATTTATTATTTGGGGCGCTATTCACGGTATTGCTCTGGCCATAGATAAAATGTTTAAGTCATTTTTTAAATTTAAACTTAAAGGATTTTGGGGACATTTGATATCAGTATTTATCACTTTTCACATTGTCAATTTTGCCTGGATTTTTTTCCGTGCACAAAGTACCGATATAGTGGGGCAAATGTTAACGCAGATTGGAACTGATTGGCATTTTTCTCAAATGGGAGAATATATTATTGGTTATAAATGGATATTTTTAGTAATGCTGATCGGGTTTGTTTTCCATTGGTTACCACAAAGAATTAAGAATTTCTACATCAGATGGTATATTGCTGTACCCTGGTTTTTAAAAATCCCCATAATTGTATTGGTTGTCTTTATAGTTTATCAAGCTCAGGTTTCAGATATTCAGCCATTTATTTATTTCCAATTTTAGTTATTGAGCTTTGAATGCAGGGTTGTTTTTATTACCTTGCAATTATAAAGATTTCTATTATGAAGCGATTTATTTTATTATTTATTTTCTTCGGACTATTTAGTTTTAGTTCTCAGGCACAATACCATGAACGCGATTGGAAATGGTATCCATATGCTTCTTTAACTAAAGGAGGCAAAACTTTTATGGTTTTATATTATGGGTATAATATAAAAGGATATGATGGAAAGGTGCGATGGAAATTAGAAAATAAGGCTGCTAAACCGCTTTATGGAGCTGATTTAGCCGATCAGACTTATGAGTTGAAAAATGGTGAAATTGTAGAGAAAAAAGGAATTGATATTAAAACAAGGCTTATCAAACCAGGCGAGACAGCCATGACATTAGCCTTTCCGGTAGAAAATGATACAAAATCAGGAATCAAAAATATAAAAGTTGCATCACCTGAAGTAGTGCTTGACTTTGGGAAGAAACAGATATATGAATGGAATAAATTAGGGACAATTGAGATAGCACCACAATGATTGAAAATTCAATTTCTAGTAATCTGATAAAGGCTATTTCAAAAGCAGCCTGGTTGCACAGAACACAGCGTAGAAAAGGTAGTCAAAGGATACCATATATAAACCATCCAATTAAAGTTGCAGAGTATTTAACACGTTGTGGCTTTGATGATCTTGAATTGCTGCAGGCTGCAGTTTTACATGATGTAATTGAGGATACGGAATACACTGTTGAGGAAATGAAAGTAGATTTTGGAGATAAAGTGGCAAGTATTGTGTCTGAAATTTCGGATGATATGAATTTGCCCTCTTCGAAACGAAAGGAACTACAAGTTATTAGCGCATCTGGTTTATCTGATGAGGCTGCCAAAATTCGGATAGCTGATAAAACCTGTAATATTTCAGATTTGCTTACTTACGAATTGTCGTGGTCTGAGAATAGAAAGATAGCTTATGTAGATTGGTCAGAACGTGTAATAGAAAATATTTTTAAGCCAGAACCTTGTTTGTTAGAGAAATTTAAGGATCAGGTTAGTCGGGCTAGAATTATTCTTGCCAATAATTCCTAATTATTTTCGTCAATGATTAAATTAATAGGAATATCCATGCGCTCAGCGTAAATTTCTCCTGCTTCCTCCATCTCTTCATCGTCATCCTGAAAGATCCAGTCAATTTTTACCTGGCTGCCATTATTTTGGATTTGTTGAAAGAGAGTCATAATTTCCCAGATAAGTTTTGATGAGGCAGTATTGAAATAGTTCATTTTGAACTCAACATGTGTTTTCTCGTTTGGTTCTTTTGCATACTCTTTTAACCAATCAATGACTGGCATGAAAAAACCAACAGCATCTTCAGCCATAGAGGTACCTATAATTTTAAAAACCCCTTCTTTTGCGTCAAGCAGAATTTCAGGTGTTGTAGATGTGCTGTCGATAATTAATGTATGGGGCATGTTTTTAGTTTTTAGTTGTGCTTAAAGGATGCGCAAAAGCTTTTACATCATTCTCTGTGATTTCGGTATTGGAAAGAATCATTAACCTTTCTATTACGTTTCTGAACTCACGAATGTTACCTGTCCATGGTAGTTTCTGAAGTTCTGCAATTGCCTTTTCAGTTATTTCAATTGGTTTGGAGTTGTATTCATCAGCAATTTGTTGAATAAAATATTTAGATAGGCCAGGGATGTCTTCTAAACGCTCACGCAGTGGGGGAACATGAATCAATATTACGCTGATTCTATGATAAAGGTCTTCACGGAAGCGGTTCTCTTTTATCTCAAGTTCCATGTTTTTGTTGGTGGCAGCAAAGATTCTTACATCAACATCAATATCCTTGTCGCTACCTACACGACTTATTTTATTCTCTTGTAGTGCTCTGAGTACTTTCGATTGAGCTGACAAACTCATGTCACCTATTTCATCAAGAAAAAGTGTACCACCTTGAGCTTGTTCAAACTTACCTTTACGTTGTTTATGGGCTGATGTAAATGCACCTTTTTCATGACCAAAAAGCTCACTTTCAATTAGTTCTGATGGTATGGCAGCGCAGTTTACTTCAATAAATGGTTTAGATTGTCGGGCGCTCATGTCGTGCAACTGTCTTGCTACTAGTTCCTTACCTGTTCCGTTTTCACCAGTAATTAATACTCTTGCATCCGTTGGGCCTACTCGTTCTATCATTGTTTTGACCTGAACTAATGCAGGACTTTCCCCAATCATTTGATGGGATTTTGTTACTTTTTGTTTTAGTCTTTTGGTTTCTTCTACCAATGTAGATTTGTCCAGAGCATTCTTGATAGTAATTAGTAGGCGATTTAGGTCAAGAGGTTTCTCAATAAAGTCGTAAGCTCCTTTTTTTATAGCATCAACCGCTGTATCAATATTTCCATGACCTGATATCATAATAACCGGGGCATCGGGTTGCAGGCGAATAACGCGCTCCAATACCTCCACACCATCAAGTCCAGGCATTTTAATATCGCATAAAATTACGTCGTAACTATTTTGTTTGATATATTCCAGACCTGCATTCCCATCAGGTGCCAGATCTACCTCATATTTTTCATATTCCAGAATTTCCTGAAGCGTATTCCGGATGCTGTCTTCGTCATCAATTACCAATATCTTTGTCATACTAATCTAATTGATTTAGTGCCTCAGTTAATAATCCTTCTTTAAGTGCAAACTCACAGTAGGTAACCTTTTCGAAATTATATTTCTTTATGATATGATTCACAAATACCATAGCTATTGCAATAAGATCTACACGGATGATATCCATTCCCTCTACATCTTTTCGTTTTTTCTCAGGCATTTTAACGATATAATCATGTAACTCCTGAATTCTCGTTCTGGATAGTTTATATGATGCAGTACTTATCTTTCTGAGTGGTCTTTTCTTTCTTACCTCAACTAGTTTGCTTACGGTCTCAAAACTACCACTTGTTCCTACTAGCATGTAAGGTGTGTAGTTATCAACTATTTTATCAAGCTCTTTAAATTCTGTCTCAAAGAAATCTATGATTTTCTTTATTGCTTTGTCATTTAATGGATCTGGTAATTTCAATTTTTCCATAACCCTGCGCATACCAAGGTCATAGCTTTTTTGAAAGAAAATTTCAGTTTGATTTGCAATGATTATCTCCAGACTACCACCGCCAATATCCATAATAAGAATGGGTGCTTTATCCATTTCAAAACCAATACTAACTCCCTTATGAATCAATTCTGCTTCTCTTTCGCCGGATATGATCTCCACGTCAAGGTGGAATCTCTCTTTAATTTCATTCACAAGAATCTCCCCGTTTTTTGCATCTCGAAAGGCAGAGGTTCCTGTGCATTTAATATTACGACACATGTATTTTTCAGCAGTAACTTTAAATGAGGCGATAGCTTCCAGTGCTCTTTCTCTTGCTTCTTCGGTAATAATTCTTTTGTTTATTCCTTTGCTGGCTAATTTTACACCAGATTGCTCTTTATGTATGATTTTAAATCCTTCAGGATTTTTAGATTTTTCTGCGATGAGTAATTTGAAAGCGTTTTAACCTAAATCAAATATAGCAATTCGTTTTTCCATGTTAATGTTTGATCTGTGCTTTTTAAAATTAGTGCTAAGGTATAATTTGTAGGTTTAAAATCCTATCAATTATTTAAGTAAACCGTATGTTTTGCAAGATATTCTTTTTCTTGCAATTTATAAAATCTATGATTTCTGTTTGGTATAAAAAGAAACAACTCAATTACAAACAGTAATTGAGTTGTTGTTATCCTTTTTTGACTAGTATTTAATCTTTAATCCTAATCCACTTCCATAACTCTTTATATGATACTTTTGACCCATACATAAGAATTCCTGTCTTGTAAATTCTGGCAGCCATCCATATTACAGCTAAAAATGTAATAATCAATAACCCGGCAGATAATGCTAAGTCTCCAATTGGAACTCCAAATGGTATTCTAACCAGCATTACAATAGGAGAGGTTAGGGGTATAATTGAGAACCAGAATGTGAGTGCACTTTCAGGATTATTTATGGTATTTACCATTACAAAGATTCCAAGAATAAGAGGAATAGTAATTGGAGCCATGAATTGCTGAGTATCTGCCTCATTATCAACTGCTGATCCAACGGCTGCAAATAGTGCTTCATATAGCATATAACCACCAATGAAAAAGAATAAGAATGATCCTAAAAGCAATGGCCAGTTTACACTTGAAATAGATGCCAGTATATCACCTACTTTACCCATATTACCTTCGACAACTGGTGCTATATTTTGTACAGATCCTCCACCCATAAAGTCACCAGCTTGTGCTTGTAATTGGGAAATATCTGATGGTAGCAAAAATGTAAAGGCTAGCATGGATAAACCTACTGTCATTATTATCCATATTAAATATTGCGTTAATCCAACTAATCCAACTCCTAATACTTTACCCATTAAAAGTTGTTTCGATTTTACTGAACTTAGAATAACCTCAACAATACGACTGGTTTTTTCTTCAATTACACCGCGCATTACCTGTGAGCCAAACATAAAAATAGAAATGTAGATTAAAAATCCGGCCACATATCCAATGATCATCGCAATTTCAGGTCTTGTTTCCGCTTCCTCCCCATCATCCGTAAGCTTGATGCTAACCATACTTATTTTGGTTCTCATCTGCTCTAATGTTTTTTGGTCGATTCCGGCATTGCGAAGTTTTTGTTTTTCAATTTCTCGTTCCACTTCATTCTCAATATGCGATCGCAGTCCCATTGAAAGCGATTTTTCAGCATATGTTTGTATTTTAAGTGAATTAAGAATATTAGCAGGGATAATTACCGATGCGTAGAAATCACCTCGTTGGATGGCTTCTTTTGAGCCATTAATGCTTAGACGTTTAAAGTGGAAAGTAGCACTACTTGTATTCCTTATTTTTCCGCTAACTTCATTCAGTCTATTGTTAATGAGAGGTAATAGGTTGGCATATTTAGTGGCTAAAGAGTCAAATGGTTGATTCTTTAGTTTGTATGTATCTTTTATTTTTTTTGCTTCTGCAACAAAACTTAATTTAAGGTTTTCACTCATTAATGAATCTGGCATATTAGCCACTAGCAAAAGTTTGTCATTCAGCTCTTTGAATGAAGGCCCCATTGCTGGTAAGTTTTTGTCGTATTTATTGAGTTCCGATTGAAATCGTTTGGTGTTTAGTGAAACACTCTCTTTGAGAATCTTGGTGTAGTCGAAAATACCTGATGAATCAACCACCGCAATATGTTTCATTTCAGAATCTTCCATGCTGGCAAACCATACTGGTGCAGCAATTAGCGCAGCAAAAAGAAATGGTCCAATAAGCGTCATAAGTAAGAAAGATTTTTTTCTTACTCGAGTAATGTATTCGCGTTGAAGTATATATTTGGTTTTATTCATGGCTTAGTTTTTTTGCTTGTATTCATTTACAACTTTGATAAAAATGTCATTCATTGAAGGAATGATTTCATTGAAGGCATTTATTGTGACGTGTGGCATTACAGCTTTGATAAGTTCGTTGGGTGATGAACCGTCAAGAATTTTAATGCGGGCATATTGCTCATCTTTTTTACTTTGGTCGTTTATTAATTCATAATTATCAGATAATTTGCCTTGCAATGAAGATTCACTTTGATAGCGGAATTCATATTCAAAAGTTCTAAAGCGCTTTTTAACTTCATCCACTTTTCCCTCAAGTATTTTTTCTGATTGATTGATAAGGGCAATGTCGTCACAAATTTCTTCTACACTACCCATGTTGTGTGTTGAGAAAATTACTGTGGAGCCTTTTTCGCGTAGTTCAAGAATTTCGTTTTTCAAAAGGTTAGCGTTAATGGGATCAAAACCACTAAAAGGTTCATCGAATATGAGTAACTTGGGTTCATGAATTATAGTTACAATAAATTGCACCTTTTGAGCCATACCCTTCGAAAGTTCTTCTACTTTTTTACCCCACCAGGCTTCAATTTCGAACTTTTCGAACCAGTATTTTAATCTTTTTAATGCATCATGTTTTGAAATGCCTTTTAGTCGCGCCAGATAAAGTGCTTGCTCGCCAACTTTCATTTTTTTGTATAAACCACGTTCTTCTGGCAAATATCCAATTTGCTCAACGTGTTCACGTGTTAGTTTATTTCCGTTAAATAAAACAGAACCGCTGTCTGGCTTTGTTATTTGATTGATTATTCGGATTAGTGTGGTTTTTCCTGCGCCATTGGGCCCCAGTAGTCCGAACACACTACCTTCAGGTATTTCAACTGTTACATTGTTCAATGCTTTATGGTTGATGAAGGTTTTGTTTACATTTTCTGCTTTTAGTATTGTGGTCATGATCTCAAAAGTTTAATCGCGAATTTAGTTAAAACCCCTGGAAATACGAAATTCAACCTTTCTGCATGGTTGAATTTCATCAGGTACATTGATTTGTATCCAATTTTTAATATTATTACAGTTAATAGCTCATTAAATTTTTTAAGGGATTGTGATTAATTGTTTTTACACTGCTAAGCTGAAGGGGTCTATGTTTTGTAGTTAATTATCCATTAGGTCCATTAACTTTTAGATTAAACGAAAATTTAGAACCTTTGTTTAGCTCACTCTCAACCCAGATTTTTCCATTGTGTTGTTCTATGAATTCTTTACATAATATTAATCCTAGTCCTGTACCTTTTTCATTGTTTGTGCCTGGTGTTGATATTTTATTTTCAATGTTAAATAATTGATCGATTTTGTTTTTTGAAATGCCAACTCCTGTGTCAGTCACATTTAATTGTACAACTTCATCATCGATAGAAGAGGAGATGGTGATTGAACCACCTGATTCAGTGAATTTTATTGCATTTCCTATTAAATTTCTTATTACTGTTTTGATCATATTGAAATCTGCAATAATTGTATCTTCATATTCCAATTCTTCTTTTATGATTATGTTTTTTTGGATTGCATCGTTTATTGTGGAATTGATTGCCTCTTTTACAACTTTACTTAATCGGAATGAAATTGGTTTAATTGGTTTTGATTTGGTTTGTGTTCGGGACCATTCCAATAATTCCTCTAATAGTTCAAGGTTTTGTGAAGATGATTCATAGAGATATCCGATATATTTTTTCTTTTTTTCGTCTTCTAGTTGATCGTAATTATCATGCATTAGTTTAATAAATCCAAAAATGTTACTCATTGGATTCTTAAGGTCATGCGCAATAATTGAGAAAAGTCTATCTTTAGCTTGATTAGAAGTTATAAGCTCTTTTTTTTGTGTTTGAAGCGTAATATGGGTTTTAACTCTTTCTAATAATTCTGATTCGTGATACGGCTTTAGAATATAATCTACAGCTCCTACTTTAAAACCTTTTTGTATGCTTTCCTGATCTGTTTTTGCAGTGATAAAAATAACAGGTATGTCACTTGTGTTTGGATTCTCTTTTAGTTTTGTACACACCTCGTACCCATCCATTTCGGGCATCATAATATCAAGCAGGACGAGATCAAATGGTTCTTGATTTAACCAGTCAAGTGCTTCAATACCATTGGTTGAGAATTCAATTTCGTAACCATGAGGTGATAGCATATTGGCCAAAACTTGTATGTTGCTTACAATATCATCTACAATTAAAATTCTGGCATTTTTGCCTGAGTTATGTTTTTCCATGGTATATTTATTAGAAAGGCTGCAAGCCAATTACGGTAATATCGTCAATTTGATAATGTTCACCTTTCCAGTTGTTCATTGTTTTATCAAGTTCTTCTTTTTGATCTTTAAATGGAAGGTTACTTATTCTAAGTAATAACTCTATAAAGCGTTTTTTCTTAAATTTTTGGCCTTTATTTCCTCCGAATTGATCTCTATATCCATCGGAGAACAGATAAACTTTATCGTTCTCTTTTATCTCAATTTCAATATTAGTAAAAGGTTCAACAATCAGGTTTTTACCTATTGTATTTTTGTTTCCCGGTATGTGTATCAAATGTTTATCATCCTGTTGTGTCTTTGTGAGATGCTTCGATTCAAAATCCACATTTATATCATGATTTCCTATAATAATCATATTTAGGTTGGCACCTGAGAATTCCATTTGTTTTGTTTCAGTGCAGAATTTACATACAGCGATATCGATACTATCATGCATTATTCCTGCAGTGCTGCTAAATACGGTTTGTTCTTTTTTGCGAAGCTGTGTTAGCATATCTGCAGGTGAAATATTATGGTCCTGTTCAAAAATATCATTGAGTGCATTTATTCCAACCATGCTTAGTAATGCTCCTGGAACACCATGTCCCATGCTATCTCCAATTGCAAAGTAAGTGGCTTTAGGGGTTGATTTTGACCAGTAAAAGTCTCCACTTAGATTTTGTAGTGGTTTAAAATATATAAAATGATTTTTAAATGAAGGATTGAGATCATCAGCGGAGGGTAGCATGGCTTCCTGTAACTTTTCAGCATATCTGATGCTCTGCATTATAGTATCATTCTTTTCTTGTAAGTTCGCCGCTGATATTTCTAGCTCTCTTTTTGTTGTTATTAGTTCAAGATGATAATTAAGTCTGGACATTAGTTCATGTTCATTGAAGGGTTTGCTTACATAGTCAGAAGCACCAATTTTAAATCCTTTTACAATACTTTCAGTGTCTTGTTTTGCTGTTATGAAAATAACTGAAATGTGTGCTGTATCCTTATTTGATTTAATAATTTCGCATACCTCATAACCATACATCTAAGGCATCATTACATCCAAAAGTATAATGTCAAAATCTTCATTCTCTACCCGTTCTAGCGCATCTTTGCCACTAGTAGCAAATTCAGCATAATAGTTATGTGCATTTAATATACTACCTAGTAATTGAATGTTATTGGCATTGTCATCTACAATTAATATTTTTCCTTTAGAGTTATTCATTTTTATTCAGGTCCTTTTACTTCAATTTAATTTAACTACTCTTTATTTTTTAATTTAGTTTTAAGTGATTCCAACAATTTTGAGTAGTCATTAATTAATTCTCTCATTTTTACAATATCAAATGATTTAATACTATTTTCAATTTTTTCACAGTAGTTTTCTAGTATAACTGATTTATATTTTTGTGAAATATTATTTAGTCTTTTGTTTAGCTCTTTCACCTTATTTAATGGCTGCCTTTGTTTTAATTCGTTGCACAATGGAGAAACATTCTTTTCAAGTTCAATTGAGAGTTCTTTGAGAATATTTAGGTCAGTAATTAAAAAGTTGAATTTTTCTTTCTCATCATCATTAATTTGATCAATCATTTCAGCACTGGTAAAATTAGTTAAGGCATTAACTAATTTTTCATCTGTTATTGGCGTCAATATTATTTCATCGAAAAACTTATATGCCTCTTTATTTTCTGTTGAATTATTTGATATCCCAATAATTGGAGTTTCATTGAATTGGTCAATACTTTTAATATTCATTGCTGTTTGAAAAGCTTTATTATAATTGGAAGTTAGGTCAATTACAATAAAGTCTGGCTTGAATTCAAAAGCAAATGCAAATCCTTGCTCTCCCGATTCTGCAACAAAGGCTATAAGATTATGTTTGTCTATAACGGACTGGATTATTTCTAACTGACTAACATCTTCTTCAATAACAAGCACTTTCTCTTTATTGAATATGTGGGTTTTGTACGTCTCTTTTTGATTTTTATTATTTAATATTGTTACCTCTTTTAGAACAACTTGAAAAATGCTCCCTTTGCCGGGCTCCGATTTAATTTTCAGATCGCCACCTAGCATTTCGGTGATCTTTTTTGCCAATGAAAGCCCCATCCCAGTTCCTTCGTATTTACGAGCATCTCTTTCATCAGCCTGGGAAAATGGCAATAAAATATTCTCTATTTTTTCTTTCTCTATTCCAATTCCTGTATCTTTTATGCTGAAAGTAATGGTGCTTTTCTGTTTTTTATTATTGGCTTTAACACTAACTTTTACTGAACCTTCGTTTGTGAATTTTATTCCATTTGAGACTAGGTTATGTAATACTTGCCGCAAACGGGGTTGATCCATTTCGATCATATCAGTTACGTTTGGATCAATTGACATTGAAAATTGAATGCCTTTCAGTTCAGCGGACTTTCTGTAAGTGTAGTCAATATCATCTAATAGCGTTTTGATGCTGATGGCCATCTTGTTAATTTTCATAGCACCAGACTCTACTTTAGATAAATCAAGAATGTCGTTGATAATCATAAGTAGATTTTTACCGCTTGTTGCAATTGCATTTATATAGCTTTCTTTGAGGGGATCCTGATTTAGATTAGACAGTATTTCGGTAAATCCAATTATAGTATTGAGTGGCGTTCTAATTTCATGACTTATATTTGTCAGGAATGCTGATTTTGCTTTACTCGCTGTTTGTGCTTCATCACGAGTGCGAATAAGCTCGTTTTCATAATTTTTTCGTTGGATGGCTATCGATGCCTGGTAAACAAGTGCTTGGGTGAATTCGATGTCGATAGTATCCAGTGGTTTTGTTAGCAATAGAGAGATTCCTGCAAATAGTTTTTTATCATAGGTTACGCCAATAATTCGTAAATCTTGTATGTCAACTAAGCTGCATATTTTTTGACGAGTCTCTTCATCAAAATGACCCATGAACATGTTATTTAAATCACCAATTTTTTCGAGATGACCTGAACGATATAAATTTAGCCTTTGTTTATCAGGTTGAAAAGTGGTATTCATTCCCGCTTTTCCGGTTATCTTTTCAAATTGTTTGACAAAATGTTTATTAAGTCCAAAATAGTCAATTATAGTGAAGTTATCATTGTTGAATTCTCCAACTACAACCATAGATCCATTTAAAGCTTTGCTGAGGCTCTTGCCTAAATATCGATAAATTTCATCGAATGTGTCAAAGGTGATAAACTTTGTTGCACTATTGATTAAGTAGTTTAACTGGTCAATCAATTTACTTTGAATGTTTATGCTTTGTGTTTTTTTGTTTTGGGTTACTGGTTCTTTCTGATGAATGCTCAATTCAGCAAGTAGAGCCTCCCATTTATTTTTTGCTTCAGCTGAGAGTTCAATATTATCACTTTTTAGTATCTCTTCGGCTTTTTTTCGAATGTCAGATATATTTCTTTTTGAGCTATTCATGCAGTTATAGTATATCCTCTAAAGTACTAAAATTTGCTAGAATATAATAATTTGATGGATTGTTTGAATTAAAAAAAATGTTTTGATCAACTATAAAAAT
>PKTE01000066.1 GCA_002869335.1 Salinivirgaceae bacterium
AAGATAACTGAATCCTATTCCCGGTTCTATAGCTCGGGCTTTCAGTGCAACATCGACATCGAAAAGCCATGCATTGATGGTTTGTTTTTGGTTGTTTTTCCCATATTGATAGTAAAAGTTTGATCGGCCTTGCATCCAGTCATTTGCAAATTCGCCATACAACCCGGTTGTTTGTTTAAAATAGATGCGATTGGTAGAATCGGTTCGTGTTTTACCACTGGCAATATGTAGCAAGGAAAGATTATTTGTTTCGGATAATTGGTACTGGAGCCATACAAAGTTCAATGATTTGATGCGGTCGGGCAAATAGTAATTGTCTGATGTAGCTTCTGTTGTGTTGTTCCACGATGCACCAGCATGAACCTTCCAATTGTTCCATTCTTTTTTGTAAACTACGGCATCGTAGGCTAGTCCATTTTGATTCCAATTACGCGCTGCCAGCAGGCGTTGTTGATCGTAAATTAATTGTTGCCGGCCAACCGAGAGCCAACCTGCATTACCCATTTTAAAGGCCGCATAGACTTCAAAAAGCGTTAGCGAAGCATCGTCGCCATACACGCCAGTGGAGCTACTGAGGTTTTCGTCGCCCCAGACCCTAACGTCTTGCGGCGAAAATACCAGTTTTAGATTATCTGATTTGTAGGAGAACGACATTCGTGCACGTTGCGATATTACAGCTGAAGGCGTATTTTCCGGACTGGTCAGTTTTTGGTATCCATTACGAATTTCGAAACGCGGTCGGAATTGCGCATCAATTTTCAACTGCGCGTATGATAGATTAGGACTACAAAAACAAATTCCTATAATAAGTGCAATGGGTTTAATAAATTTCATTATACATCAGTTTTACTCCTGGTTCTGATGCAAATGTAGGAGAGTGCAATAATTTGTAAAACAGCTTAAAAGCGTAAATTGGAAATACGTATTAGAACGGATTAATAGGTTTAAAGACGTAAGGTGAGGTGCCTTATGAGAAATGTTAAAAGTTGGATTGCTCTTTTGATAAAAACTTATACTTCTACAATTCCATTTTTAACTGCATACATTACAATTCCAGCTGTGTTTTTCGATTGGGTTTTATGTAATATATTTTCGCGGTGTTTATCTACTGTACGTTTGCTGAGATAAAGTTTATCCGCTATTTCCTGATTTGAGAGTCCTTTGCAGATTAAGAAAACTATTTCTTCTTCACGTGCTGAAAGCTCTGTATTTAAAGATTTTTGTTGTTTACGTCCTAGCCCTTGAATTAATCGTTGGAAAATTTCTTGAGAAAAATAATTATTGCCGGACATTACATTTTGAATGGCGTTTTCCACATCCTGAATACCTGAATTTTTGAGTATAAATCCTTTCGCTCCGGCATTAATCATTTGAGTATAATAGTTTTCATTTCCGTACATCGATAATGCTACTACATTTAGTTGTGGAAAAGCCTCAATTGCTTTGCGAGTAGCTGTGATACCGTCCATCTCCGGCATTTCAATATCCATAAATACAACATCAGGCAGGGTTGTTTTGAGCATTTGCAGAAATTCCTTCCCGTTAGAGGCTTCTTCAACTTGTTTAACATATGCAAAATTTTCTAACAGGCTTTTTAGTCCTTCACGGAATAATTTGTGATCGTCAACCAAAATAATTGTAAGATTGTCCATATTTACTTTGTTTTGATTACAATACTCATGTTAAACCCCTGATCGGGAGCAGAATATATTTGAATATTTCCATTGACTGATTTTACGCGTGATTGTATGTTTGTTAACCCCATTCCATAATTTTCGCGCGGTTCTTCATCATGCCTAAAACCTTTTCCGTCATCCATATACTTAATGTTCAGTATTGGCTCATCATAAAAAATATCTAAGTAAATATTTTGAGCCTCAGCATGTTTCAAACTATTAAAGAAAAGCTCACAAACAACCCGATAAGCCACAGTTTCAATATTATACGGGAATCGTTCATTTTGAATATTATGATTGAATGAAATATTCGGATTATCAATAAGCTGCAAGTTTGTGATAAATGATTTAATAGCCTTTTGCAATCCAAAATTGTTTAATACGTGGGGACTTAAACTGTTAGAAATTTCTTTAACAGTACGAATTGATTCATCAATTTGGTGTTCGGCATTTTTCAATATCGTAGCATTAAATGTTGCGGAATCACCCTGATTCATAGCAGAAAGAGACATTTTTACAGAAGCCAACAATGGCCCAAGCCCATCATGCAGTTCTTTTGAAAATTGTTGCTTTTGATTCTCCTCTGTTTTTACAATAGCTGAAAACACTTTAGCCTCATTTGCCTTTTTGAGTTCATCGAGTCGCTTTTGAATATTGAAAATCCGGCGAATGAAACTTAGACTTAAAAGCATTACAAATGATATAAAAACACCGATCCAGCTATTTGTAAGGTCATTAATGAAAAAGTTTTCTGTGTCGTAAACCTGATAAAGCTCAAAAAGTCTGCGAAATGCCATTAAAAGAAACCCAAGTGAGATCAACCACCAGGCAATGTTTGCACGAGTTCTTTTTATTAAACTTAATGCTACAATTGCTGTTGCAAATTGTAAAATTACAGATAGGGTAAGTGCTAATTTAATTACCATTAGTACAATTAATTTTATAGTAAAATTATATTTTTATACCCAATGCATTTAAATTTGTTGTAATAAATTGAATGTGAAGCTGAAAAATACGTTTTTAAACTTAGTGGTTTGATTAATTATTAAAGAATAACCAAAGCATAAAAAATGAAAAGACGATTTATTCATATAGTATTATTTATTTCAATTGTTTCTGCAACATTTGGACAAGCTACTTTTTATGATCGGTTGGCAGATTCAGCATTAACATTAACCAACGATAAGGTTATTTATGATCCGTCATATTTTAACATTACATATCCTAATGGGGATGTGCCTGCACATAAGGGTGTGTGTACAGATGTGATAATTCGTGCCTATCGCAAGTTCGGAGTGGATCTTCAAAAATTGATTCACGAAGACATGGTTGCTAATTTTTCCATATACCCAAACAAATGGGGACTTACCCAAACAGATAAGAACATTGATCACCGACGCGTGCCTAACCAAATGAAGTTTTTTGAACGATTTGGAACGGTTAAGAAAATTACTAACAACCCG
>PKTE01000209.1 GCA_002869335.1 Salinivirgaceae bacterium
GCAGATGAATATCGACATTATGCTCAAACAGGAACTACTATTGATGGTGTACCATACGCTCCTTATTTTGAGGATGGAGGAGCCAGTATCGATTATCAGGATGAATTATTCCAAAAAGCCATAACGCATCAACAGCATTTGTCTATAGATGGAACAATTAAAAACACAACCTATAGAGCTTCATTTACTTTTCGTGATCAACCTGGATTAGTTGTAGAAAGTGAGAAACAAGATATTGGTACAAATATAAGTTTATCGCATAAAGCATTAAATGATAAACTAAACTTAAATGCTCAATATAATTTCCGAAAAATTGAATACGAAGGAATTGATGTGGCTGATAAAAATGATATTCTTTATCAGACATATCAAAGGAATCCAACAGATCCAATTTATGATGAAGATGGTGAATTTTATAATTCTCACATAGTATTTGATTATTTGAATCCACAGCAAATTATTGATAATTACACTAATGGGGAAGAATATTATTTTAACAACCTTAATTTATCTTCTGATTATGAAGTGTTTAATGGATTTAAAATTGGTTTGTTGAGTGGCTTTGGACACTATTCTTATGAAAGAAATGATAAACTTTTTCCAAATAATCCTTATTCTTATCAAGACACATCCTTCAATCATCATAATACTGAAAGAGTTTTCTATAATATTAGTTCTAATATTGATTATGAAAAACATTTTGGGAAACATCATTTAAGCGCAAACGTGGGATACAACTATTTTAGTCGCCGAAAACGAACACTTGAAGAATATACAAACATAACTGATGATATTGAAGATGAGAAGATATATATCAATCGACTAACAATGCAAGGAGCTGATGCTTACTTACATTATGATTTTGATGAAAAATATTATACTGATTTAACCTACAGATTTGATCAAAAAAATTACGAAAAGAGTCGTTATGTGAACTATAATAATCCCAAAGTGAACTATGCAAGCTATTCAGCATCTATTGGTTGGAACCTACATAGAGAATCATTTATTCAGGCTTTAGATTTTGTTAATTCACTGCAGCTTGAAGTCAGTTATGGAGAAGCATATCATGAAATGGAATTGAATAAATTCTTACTTGAATATAATTATTTTAGTCTTAACATGCAGATTAATTCTATTAACGAATTGCCAATGGCAGAGCCTGATATGCTAAAGGATAGTGAGTATAATTTACGGCTAAGAGCATCCATACTAGAGAATAGAGTTCATTTTGAAGGAAACTACTATCATAAAACAACCCTTAATAATTTAACTGGTTATCCCTTTCTTAATTATGATGGCATTTTTGGCTATTACTATGAGTATATTGCTATCGATAATACTGTTGTTAATAAGGGAGTTGAGTTAGATTTAAGTATTAATATTGTTGAAAATAAATTATTACAATGGATATCTGGGTTTAATTACTCAAAAAACCTGAATAAATTAAGTGATTTTAATGAAGTAGGATATTACGTTTACCCACAGATGCGTGGATACATTGGAAATGATCATGTACAAATGATTTCGGCTGGAAATTCACTATATACATTTGATTTGGCTGAATATGTTAATATTGTTAATAACCAAATGGTATTTAATAGTGAAACTGGCCAGTATACTACATATACTGCAAATGCAAAAAAAGATAATTCTGCTTCTATATTTCCAGATTATCAGTTAGGATGGCAAAACTATTTTAAACTACCTTATAATATTGATCTTCAATTTTCCTTGAGGTATGTATATGGACATTCAATTTATAATGTGGATGATATGGCATTTAGAAAAGAAAATTTTCCTTCAATTAACATTTTAGAAAGTAATATTGATGATAATTTTTGGAATCCTCAGGTTTCAACATATTTCCTTGAAGATGCTTCCTACTTGAGATTAGACAATATTGTTCTTGGATACAATTTGGACTTGAAAAAATGGATTAAAGAGGGAAGTATAAGAGTATTTGCCGGTGCTAATAATCTATTAACAATTACAGATTTTACAGGTCTAGATCCTGAGATTACCTACACAGGTGGAGTAATGGGAGTGGTTTTCAATGAGTACCCACCAATCAGGTCTTTCTTTTTTGGCATTACTTTAAACTATTAAATAAATATAAAACGCCCCGGGGAATCCGGGGCGTTTATTAGTTTGTGATAGAGAAACAGAGGTTTATTTAATCACTATTCGTTTGCTGGTTACTTTTCCGTTAGTTACAATCTGAAGCATGTAAATTCCACCCTCCTGAGCAGAAACGTCTAAGTCAAAACCTTGTCCGTTATTGTTTAGTTGAGCAGTAGTTACAGCTTGTCCGCTCATATTATAAAGAATTACTTCAGCCACATCACCAGCTTCTGTCATTTCAATATGTAGCATATTGTCAGCAGGTTGTGGGTAAATGTTTACTTCCTGAGCTAATTCGTTGATACCTGTGGTTTCTTTCGCCCCGAATGAAACCGTATAGTCTTCAACTTCTCCGTAAGTGAATGTCTCACATGAAGTAGGAGCAGCGTTGTATTTCATGGTTACTCTCATGCGAGTAGTTCCAGTTGCAGAACTATTTACTGTAAAATTACCTGAAATAGTGCTTTTACCATTACCGCTTGCAACTTGTTCTACTGCATCTGTAAAATCACCATCTTTATTGTAATCAATCCATACAATCCAATATTCTGTATATGTACTTCCAGGGAATCCAGGAGTTAGTGTATATGAAGTATTTGCACCTGGAGTTAAGTTAACAGTCATATTAGTGAAATCTTCGTATCCACCATCGTTTCCTGAATTATTTGAGAAACTACCAAACTGAACTGTTTCGATATACTCATATGATGAGTTATTACCTTGCGATGCACAGTAAGTAATATCGTTTTCAGAAACTGTAATATATGCAGACTTAGTTTCAGTATCGCTACCTGCAGCATTTGTTGCAGTTAAGGTTACTTGGTATGTGCCAGCTGTGTTATAAGTTACAGTTGGGTTTTGAGCATTACTTGTAGAAGGAGTTCCACCTGCAAATGACCAACTCCATGATGTTGGATTATTAGTTGATAAGTCACTGAAAGAAACAGATCCACCTTCATATACTGAAGTAGTATTAGCAGAGAAGTTAGCAACAGGCTTACCAACGACA
>PKTE01000252.1 GCA_002869335.1 Salinivirgaceae bacterium
ATACCTGAGAAAAAAGAAAAAGGAGAAACTGTTACTATCTCAAAAACAAATATGAACATTATGATTGGCGCCATTATAATATTGGCATTAATCGTTTTAGTAATGGTATTTAGAAAAAGAAGATAACATAACTAATAGTTCTCAAAAGCCACTCTGCGAGGTGGCTTTTTTTATGACCAGAAGCCAATACTTGTCACACAATTACCAAAGGAAAAATATATTTTCTATTTTTGCACAAAAAAGTAAATACGATGGAAAAATTCAGTCTAATGGCCGTATCACCTATTGATGGCCGATACATGAGCAAAACAAAAGGGTTACAAGAGTATCTTTCAGAGTATGCAGTCATTAAGTACCGAATTTGGGTTGAAATTGAATATTTTATTGCACTTTGCGAGCTACCATTACCACAATTAAAAGATTTCGACCATAATCTTTTTGACAAGCTACGCATGTTATATCAGGGTTTTAACCCTGAAGATGCCCTTCGTGTAAAAGAGATAGAAAAAGTAACTAACCACGACGTAAAAGCGGTTGAATATTACATCAAGGAAAAACTTGAAGGATTAAATATTGGTAAATACTTAGAGTTTGTACATTTCGGACTCACTTCACAAGATATAAATAACACCGCCTTTCCTGCAGCAATGCGCGATGCAGTGAATAAGCTCTACTATCCTCTATTAGAAAACCTTATGGAGGAACTGGAAGACAAATCATTGCTTTGGAAAAACCATGCTATGCTAGCTCGCACACATGGTCAACCAGCCTCTCCTACAACTTTAGGTAAAGAAATAAAAGTGTTCATTGAACGGGTTATCAAACAATACGAGCTCCTTAAAGACATACCCGCCAACGGAAAGTTTGGAGGAGCCACAGGAAACTTCAACGCTCATTATGTAGCCTACCCGGAAATTGATTGGGTAGAATTCGCCAATAACTTTGTGAGTGAACACCTAAAACTTGAACGTTTACAAACCACTACGCAAATTGCACATTATGACGATATGGGAGCTATTTTTGATACACTAAAACGTATCAACACTATACTTCTTGACTTTAGTCGCGACATGTGGGCTTACGTTTCAATGGATTATTTCAAACAAAAAATTAAAAAAGGAGAAGTGGGATCCTCAGCAATGCCACACAAAGTAAACCCAATTGATTTTGAAAATGCTGAAGGCAACCTGGGTATTGCTAATGCTATTTTCGAACATCTATCAGCTAAGCTACCTATTTCAAGATTGCAAAGAGATTTAACAGATTCCACGGTAATAAGAAATATTGGTGTACCTTTAGGTCATACAATAATTGCATTACAATCACTATTAAAAGGTGTTGACAAGCTCATTCTCAATGAAGAAAAGCTTTCTGAAGACCTTGAAAACAACTGGGCGGTTGTAGCAGAAGCAATTCAAACAATCTTGCGTCGTGAAGGAGTAGAAAAACCCTATGAGAAATTAAAAGATCTAACACGTAAGAACGAAAAAATTACTCAAAAGTCTATTCATAACTTTATAGACACACTTGATGTAAGTCAAAAAGTAAAAGAAGAGCTTAAAGTGATTACCCCTTTCAACTATACGGGTATCACAACGAAATAGAGTAGAAAAAGACCTAAATATAAATGAATAGTTTCACCAGGATTTGGAATAAAAAGCCACTAAGAGTCATCATACTAATTGCATTGGTATTAAGGCTTATTGCTGTTATTTTTTCCAAAGGATATATTGTACATGACGATCATTTTAATGTAATTGAAACAGCGCAGGCCTGGGTAGACGGAACAAACTATGAGAATTGGCTTCCAGATGAAGATGGGAATAAAATAGCTCAACCCAAAGGGATTAGTTTTACCTATGTTGGTATCCATTATTTACTTTTCAAAGCATTTGAATCTATTGGAATAATGAATGCCACATCAAAAATGCTAATTATCAGGCTGCTTCACGCACTCTTCTCGCTGTTGGTTGTAAACTATGCTTATCGCATTACGCATTTCGTCAGCAACAAAGATCTGGCAAGGTATGTAGGTCTGTTAATAGCTACATTTTGGATACTCCCATTTGTTAGCGTGCATAATATGGCAGAGTTTTTTGCTGTGCCTTTCCTTATGCTTGCCATTTGGTTCATGGTTCGCCCTCAATACAGAGACAAACCTAAAAAATGGGCATTCTTTGCAGGTCTGGTATTAGGAACAGCCTTTTCTATTTGGTTTTATATTTTCATTTTTGTAATTGGGTATTTCTTTGTATTAATTTACAAAAAAAGATGGCCAAGCTTGTTTTTCTCATTCCTTGGATTCTTTATTACAGCTGCATTATTCCAGGGAATTATTGATTATCAAATATGGGGAAAACCATTCATAGAATTTACAACGTTTATAAAAAATCTGGAGATACCATTTACTAAGCCCAGGCACACCATTTTCTCTATGTACACAGTACTTCTGCTACTTGTACTTATTCCACCCATTAGTATATTTTGGCTTGTGGGCTGGATTCGAAGCTACAAAAAGAATCTATTACTGTTTCTGCCGGCATTCCTTATGTTTTTGTTCTTCTCATTCTCCATTCAGCAACATGAACGATTCATAATGGCAGTATTCCCATTCATTGTCATTTCAGGTGTTATTGGGTGGAACAGATACCTCACTAAGTCCGTATTTTGGAACAACCATCCGGGACTATACCGTTCAATGGTGATTGTGTTTTGTGTTATTAACTTTTCTCTGATTTTACCCGTAACCACGATGTATTCAAAACGCTCACAGGTTGAGAGCATGCTCTATTTACAAAAGCAAAAATCACATACTGAACAAATTCTAATAGAAGACTCCAATAGAAAATCAGTAAAATCAATGCCCCTTTTCTACATGGAAAAATGGGTAAATATGTATAAACTCCCCAAATATAAAGAATACGAAGAACTGCAGATCACGCAAAGATCAAATTGGGAATACGTAATTACAACCCCACGATATTTCCAGGCAGATAGTGCACAAATACCTGATTATGTTTTATTTGTTGGAAAAAAACGATTGGACGAACGCGTACAGCGATTACAACCTTTCTTACCTGAACTTCAATACAAAAAAACTATAAAAGCAGGTATACTGGATCGTTTCTTATACAAACTGAACCCAAAACGCAATGTTAACCGCAATGTCTACATTTACAAGGTTGAAAAGAATTAGCCTCACAGCAGGCATTATATTTTTAATGGTTTCTTGCGATCTCTTTTACAACGAAGGAGAATGGAAAACAGAAATTAGAGATACTGAACCATTCCGTAATATAATTATAGAAAATGTTATTGAGGTATACTACCACTATTGCGACACATTTGCCATTGAGGTTCAGCATTACGATAAACAACTGTCAGATATTAAAACTGAGGTCAAAGATCAGAGTTTAACCTTAAAAAACACGTTTTCCGGGCAGGCATATACAGACATCAGAACGCCCCAAGTTCATCTTTACGCTCCTATGATCTATCAAGTTGATATAAATAAAGAGACTGGAGCCGGCTTTTTCTGTAAAGACACTATTTACAATTCCAGGTTTCAAATTAATATTGCAGCCGATCTGGCCGAGGCAATTTTTTTAGTAAATACAGATACATTGCAAATGAATATAAGTAAAACTGCGGGTGTAATTCAAATGGAAGGATCTGCCCAGAAGTTTCTACTGCAAAATACAGGAGAAGTGCCTATAAAAGGGAAAAAATTAAACATCCAACAGTTGAATATAATTCACCAATCCTCTCAAAATGTTGAACTTACAGTCTCAGAGTATATTAAGTACAAAATTCTTAGAAGTGGTAATATTATTATTTGGGGTAGCCCTGAGAATACAGGTGAAAATTTAGGAACCGGAAAAATTATATTCAAATGAAAAAATGGATTGTAATACTCATTTTGGTTCTCCCCACTCTTGCTCAAGCTCAAATTAGCTTCACTGAGATTAAATCTCGTTCGTACTTTGAAGTTGAAGGTTTAACTGGTAGTGTATGGGCACATCATGATGCTATAAAATATATCTTACAATATCCACCCACAGGAGTCAACCTCAAGTTAGGTTTCCTGAGTAATGGTAATAACCTCTGGCAGCATGACCTAAAGCTTCCACGCTATGGATTGGGATATCAATTTGCCACTCTTGGAAGTGACATTTTAGGAAAATCACACGCCATTTATCTTTTTGTGGAATCAGATATCATAAAAAAAAGGAAATGGCAATGGTATTATAATCTGGGGGCCGGAGTTGGTTTTGTAGATAATCCTTACGACCCTGAAAAAAACCCATTGAACATTGTGAACGGCTCTGTCACAAATGCATATTTACGTGTATCAACTGGAGCTAGTATTTCTGTTAATTCTAAAAATGCAATTGGTATAAACGGAGGTCTATTTCATTTATCAAATGGTAACTTATGGCTACCGAACTGGGGTGTAAATGCCTTTTATGGTTCTATCAGCTGGAAACACAAGTTATCTGACTCAGTTAGCATTATCCCTAAAAACAAAGCCCTAAATAGTGGACATAAGCAGAGAGTTACTTTATATGGATCAATGGGGTTCAAAGAAGAAAGACCTATAAACGGGGAGAATTATTTTATAAGTGACTTTCATGCAAATTACTGGCGAAAGCACAGACCAGCTTTTGCATGGGGAGCCGGAATCAGTATAATTTACGACGAGGCATCAAAAAAAATGCTGTGGAGAGGCGATTATGAAAATGAAATTCCATTACAAGATTTCAACGTAAAAACTTCTGATTACTATTCTGCCGCAATTCAAGCTGGTTATATGCTCTGTATGCACCCTGTATATTTCTCATTTGAGTTTGGCGTATATGTTTACTCAACCCCCAATAGAGACATCCTAAACCGATGGCTATTGGAAATCTACATCACACACAACACTAGAATTTATGGTGGTTTAAAATCCCGTTTTGGCAAAGCTGATTTTATAGAATATGGCCTGGCATACGACCTTTTTAGAAAATAGTATTATGAGCAATATACCTGAAAAAGCACAATTTGCAATTATCAATAAATTTGGTGGTCCAGAAGTCTTTGAGATTAACGAAAGAACATTACCAGAAATTAAGCCTAATCAGATACTTATAAAGGTTACAGCAACCTCTATTAACCCAATTGACTGGAAGCAACGCAAGGGAAACCATAAATTAATATTAGGATCACCCTTCCCCATTACGCTTGGCTACGATGTAAGTGGAATAGTTGTAAAAACTGGGGAGCAAATCACCCTGTTTAAAACAGGAGATAAAGTCGTAGGAGTCCTTGACAATAAATATGGTGGAGCTTACGGGCAATTTGCTGTAGGCACCGAAAACTGTTTCACACATTTACCTTTAGAACTTGATGAAACAGACGCAGCTGCTTTCCCTATGGTTACTTTGACAGCCTTACAAGCTTTAAGAGATGTTGTTAATTTACAACCCAGGCAAACCATAATAGTAAATGGCGCTTCAGGTGGTGTTGGTCACATCGCATTGCAAATAGCCCAATTAATGAATGCGAATGTTATTGCAGTAGCTAGCAGCAAAAGTGAATCATTTGTAAGAAGTTTTGAACCAAATGAATTTATTGACTATACAAAACAAAGTATTCTGAATACAAACCAGCAAGTAGATGTATTTTTTGATGTTGTTGGAAATTACTCATTCCCAAAAACTAAGCATTTTCTAAAAAACGGCGGAATCTATCTAAATCTCAATTACATAGACTCTTTACTTAAATCTCCATTAAATAAGCTTCATCAAATATTCACAAAAGGTAAAAAAGCAAAAACACTTTTAATGAAGCACGTACCTGAAGACCTAGAATTAATCAAAACATGGATGTTAGAGGGGAAATTAAATGTACATATTGACCAAATATTTGAATTAAATCAGATTATAGCAGCACATCAATATGCAGAAAAAGGGCATTCAAAGGGTAAAAACATAATTAAGATGCCTGCATGAAAGAGCACTTCCTTATTGAACTTGTAAACACAAAGATGCCCTTTGGAAAGTATAAAGGACGATACCTTTATCAGCTTCCTGAACCTTACTTGGTTTGGTTCCATCAAAAAGGATTTCCTGAAGGCAAACTAGGAATGATGCTAAACACCATGTATGAAATCAAACTTAACGGATTAGAATACCTTTTGAAACCAATTATTAAATCAAAACAATCTAGGCGCTAGCCTCAACTTTTTGATTAAACATCTCATTCAGAACCTTTTCTCTATATGAAAAGATCTTCATAAGTTGCGGTTTAACAACAATTGGATGAAATAACCGACCTAAAAAGCCCATTGGAAGTTTGTAGCTTATCTTATCTTTCATTAAAACACCTCTTTCATGAGGATAAATATGATGCTCATGGTGCCACATTTTATATGGACCAAATCGCTGTTCATCAACAAAATATGACCCTTTAAGCACATGAGTAATTTCAGTTACCCAATTAGATTTCACACCAGCAAAAGGAGATACCTTGTATGTAATAATTTGTCCTTGAAACATTGGTCCAGGTTCACCTGAAGTAATAATAAAACCCATTTCAGATGGCGTAATTTTAGCCAGATTAGATGGGTCTGCTAATAAATCCCAAGCAGATTTCATTGTAGTTTGCAGTACTTGCGTAGCTTCCAGTGTATAAATTCCACTATGTTGTTTAAATTGAATCATTTGTTTAATATTTTTATTATAAAGTTAAACAAACTAACAACAACGATGTTTAAGCGCATGTACAAAACTGAATATCTAACACAAAAAAAGGTCGTCAAAATTGACGACCTTTTTGCTTTATATCGATATCAATATTTATGCGAAAATAAAGTAGTATACAGCAGCTCCTGCTAAATAACCTGTTATTGCAAGCAAAGATATCTTTTTCAAATACCAGATGAAATCAATTTTTTCTAATCCCATTGCAGCAACACCAGCAGCTGAACCAATAATAAGAATACTACCACCTGTACCAGCACAGTATGCAAGGAATTCCCAGAATTGACCATTCACATGGAAGAATGCTTCATAACCAGCAGTTGCAGCATCAGTAATAGGATACATCCCCATAGCACCAGCAACTAGCGGCACATTGTCAACAATTGCTGAAAGTACTCCAATGGCGAGGTTAATGGCATAAATGTTTCCTAACGACTCATCTAAGAAACCTGCTAATAAGGCAAGATGACCTGCACTTTGTAATGCAGCCACAGCTGATAAAATTCCAAGGAAGAAGAAAATTGTAGCTGAATCAATTTTTTGAAGAATGCGGATAACAGTCAATTTATTCTTCTCTTCCTGAGATTTATTTCTGTGCATCACCTCTGTAGTAAACCAGAGCACACCTAAACCAAATAACATTCCCATGTAAGGTGGTAAGTGAGTAACAGTTTTAAATACAGGAACAAACAACAATGCACTTACACCCAAAATAAGAATAAATACTTGTTCACTGCGTGAAGTATATTCAACGTTACCATTTTCAATTTGAGGTCTGGTAATGGTTCCTTTCATAGTAAAAGAAATAATCAACAATGGAGCAACCAATGTTACCAAACTAGGTACAATTAAATGTAAAATAATATGAGCAGCCTCAATTTGACCTCCAATCCATAGCATAATAGTAGTCACATCACCAATTGGTGACCATGCCCCTCCGGCATTAGCCGCTAGTACTACCATACTGGCAAAGAACCATCGGGTTTTCTTATCCTCAATGAGTTTCCTCAATAAGGCTACGAGAACAATTGTAGTTGTAAGGTTATCTAAAGCAGCAGACATAAAGAAGGTAAGGATACTTAATATCCACAATAATTTAACCTTATTGGTTGTAGTGATTTTATCTGTAATCACTTTAAATCCATCATGCTGATCAACAATTTCCACAATTGTCATAGCCCCTAATAAGAAGAAGAGGATCTCAGCAATTTCAATCAAATGATGCTCAAGATCGTGCTTCACGAAATGAGTAACATCACTAGCTGATGCAATAACACCTTCAAAGTTTCGCATGTGTTCATGATCCACATTAGGCTTTACAAACTGTAAAATGTCATGCGCCATACTTTGGGCTGCATCCCACGCCGGACTGATATCCAATGATAAAATTCCAGCTGAATTTAAAGCATAGAGACCCCACAAAATGGCTCCGGTAAGCAATGCCGAAGCTGCCTTATCAATTTTAAGGGGATGTTCAAGTGCTATAGCTGTATAACCAAGAACAAATATTACAACCATTAATATAAACATAGTGATATGTCTTTAAGTTAATAAAAGCGCAAAGTTAGCAATATGCTCAAAACATCAAATGAGGTAGATCAGGTTTTTTTATGCTTTTGCGCAATCACTTACGTGAAGATTTTTCTTTTTCCTTGTCTGGCTTGGAACCAAACAGCTTCTTCCACAATTCACCAAAGGTATTAAACTCTTCTTTATAGAAAATACCAACACCTTGAGTTGATTCAGCTTCAGTATAAATATCTTCATTAGATTTAGCATAAGCCTTCACTCTAAGTTTACCTGATCTGTTTAATTTAACATCCACCTGGAAGTCACCGGCAATATTCGAAGTATTTTCAGTTTCAGCGGCATTAACCTGTTGCCCACCGTATCCAACGTTTGATTGAATTGTCACTCTATTGTTCAATAGCTGTGTTGAAAGTGCAAACTCCATTTCTTGCGTGGCTACTTCATCGCCGGGAGTATAATTAAATCCAATATCCACAGCACCTGAAATTTGTGACAGCCAATTACTTACCTGATTTGAGAGCAGCTCACTTGCATTGCTTTCCATTCCAAAGCTTTCTGTTTTAGCTGCAGTTTGTGCTCCCGGCAATGGCAAAAACCGGTTCATAACAAGTAAAGATAGCACCTGCTTATTCATATCCTCTTGAGGCAAGTTATTTATCTGCTCTTGAGTCTCTTCTACAGATGACGGTAAATCCAGATTAAATCCAATCTGTGGAGTTTCCAAACCTCCTGTCATAAGCAAATGAGTTTCAACAGGCACCACAATTTCCTGATGATCTGGATTAAATGTCAAATCATAAATAGAGGCTCTACGCACTCTATAAATGGCATCGATATCAACCACAGCATCTAACGGATCTCCTGCCCATGAGATATTACTTCCTTTGGCAATGGTCAAATGCTTTTGAAAAACATCCTGAAGAGTAAATAAATAATCTCCTTTTTCAATAATATAATCACCATACATACTTAAATCACCCTCTTTATCCATGGCAATATTGAGGTCTGCGGATCCTCTGGCTTTAATAATATCTCCAATCTTACTATCGAAAATTATTTGAACTTCGGCGTCTGGCGTAACATTTAGATTCATGTCTAATCCCATGATCATATCCGAACTTTGTTCTGCAACTTCGGTAGTTTCTATTTGTCTTCTGTAAAGTGTTGTATCTGGCTGCCTGAAAGTAATAAAGTCATATTCTGATACTTCTTCACTGCTTTCAAGCGGAATAAATATTTTAGTATTTTTATCAGTAGTCATTGATATTTCAACGTCCATATCCTCTAATGAGCCTGATATGCGGGTATTACCAGATGCGAATACAGTTCCAAAAAATGTATCATTATCTTGCCTCCGCGTATTTAGAAACATCAAATTACGGGAATCAAAATGAATATCCATGGCAATGTCCTCAAAGTTATCATGAGTAATCTTTCCATTGATATGTCCAAAATGGTCATATTTATCCGTAATCCTTAAATCGTTGAAATAGATAGCATCTGGTGCAATATCAAACCAATCAGTTATTTCATATCTGGTTTGCGTATAATCTAATGTAAAAGCGGTACGATCAAAAATGACAACTCCTCTAAAACTTGGTTTATCCGTTGTTCCCTTAAGAATAACTTCTGCAGTTGTATATCCTTTCAAATCATGCAAAACGCCTTCTAAATAAGGCTCCAAAATGCTAAGATTAAATCTATCCACAAAAATCCTGAAATTCATACTGGAATTTCCGGGGTCATAGTCACCAACGATATTTAAAACTTCTGTTTCCATAATGTTTGATAACCACTCGAGATGTATCATCTCTAGGAAAGGATCCCACTCGGTCGAAACTCTCGTATCTCCAATAAGCTGATCATTAATAGTTAGTTTATTCAGGTCGATATTGGAACCAACAAATGGATTTCCATAAACTTGCGAAACCTTTATATTGGCATTTAAAACACCCTCCAGATTTAACCCTGCGCTTTGTGTAAACAAGTTTAGTGGAGAAATATTCACATTCATTGCATTTACACGTAGCGTATCTTTAGTATCCTCTGAAACGGCACCCTCAAGTTGTAAAAATTGATAGCCATTTTCAATGTTAAAATCATGGAAACGATATGAAGAAGAATCAACCTCAATTCTACTTTTACTTAAATTCCATAAAGTATCAGCTATTACAATATAAGATGGTTCAAGATTTAATGCGAATTGGTTAAACCTATTAGTATCTTGTTCATTGTAATAAATTGAAGTATTGATATTACCACTATAGATAGCTGAATCTGTATAAATACTGTTATCCCAATTAACATTTAAGTCGATAGAGTCTGTTTTTACAATTGAATTCAACTTCAAATCTGTAAGCGCATAATCACCAGCATAATTAAATTTGTGACTTGAAACAATTGTATGAATACGATCAGAACTATTGAAAGCCCTTATATTTAGATCATTAAGCTTCATTCCTGCTACTTCTACCTGTTCACTTTTTCCCTCAACTAGTAATAAATTATCGGCTCTATTAAATCGGCCGGAAAAACTCGTATTATTACTCACAACAACCTGTGGAATAAACAACTGAACCAGTGGCTGAATATTTATCATATGTAACGCAAACTCAAAGTTTGTTTCATCCGAGGGAGTTGATATTGTATCCCATGCTATTTGGGGGCTATATTGTTCAACAAGTTGGCTTAAAGCAGGTGATAAATCTGTGTATTCATATCGTCCGGTAAGATCAAAGTTTAAATAATCTGATTTAACTGATAGCGAACGCTTATAGTTTTCCATTTGAGCATCTACCACTAGCTCATGTAAATGAATAGAATCAGCTCCCCGTTTATAATCCAGATCGAGAATATTAAGACTTCCGGATATTTCATTTGGATCAAGGCCTTCTATATTTGCCATCACATCGCAATCAAGTTGCGATATACTATCTGTATCCAGCTTAAGCGCAGCCAGATCAACATGGTGAAGATTAATTAAAAACCTATGCGCGAGCTGCTCTGTACCATATTAAAAATAACCCGTGAAATCCATATTCAAAACTGAATCTCTCACGACAATATCACCATCAAAAGACTCCTCGGATAAATCTCCTTTTATCTGAATATCCTTGATTCTATATTGGTTAAAGTCAAAATATCGAATATCAGAATCTATATTAGCCTTGAACTTTCCATTTGGTAAGAAAATGCTATTCAATTTTGCTGACAAAGCAGTCTTTCCAAATGTTTGATCATCACCTGTAAGCTTATCTATAGCAAATTGAAATACATTTATAGCACCATCTACCTCAATCTCACCGTCATCACTCTGACGATAAACAACATTAGTCTTAAGACTGCCAAGATTTGACGTAATTAATCCATCAGCAGATAAATCTGAAATAAAGCCATTTATATCTCCTTTGAAACTAAATTGAGTAATTAATTCAGGCAATGGAGGTTCATTATTTTCATCTAACAAAACAGGCAATTTTTTCAAATCATCTCTATAACCTGTTAGTAAATGAACATTAACCATTACAAACATATTCTCAACATCAGGCAAACCTCTTATTGAAAAACTAGTATTAATAAAGGTTGAATCTGTCAAAGCAATTTTCAAATTCTTTCCCTTAAGTCTACTCACAGGACCGGTTATTTCACCACTCATTTGCACATCAAAATCAAGCATTGCCAGTTCTGGCACAATGCGCGCTAAATCAATTGATCGAATACGTGCCTCTTTAATATTACTTTTAAGTTTAACCTCATCAAGGAAATTGCTCATTTTATCGAACCCATTAAAAAGTAATCCTTGCTCAGAGGCAACTATACGCGTACTATCATATACAAGTTTAAAATCACTTATCTGAATACCCGACGAATCCATTGAATAATTCCCTTGCAAAGTATCTAAATACAATCCGCTTTGCTCTTTAAATGAAAGCTGATGAATATCCAAATACACATCTGAATTCACAAGTTTAAAATCAGAAGCATCTAAGGAGATATTTTGCAAGTACAAATCTTCAAAATTCACCCCCTTTTCTAGAGGTTCTGTTCCATAGGATTTTATTCTAAATCTGGTCTTTTTTACATCCAACTTATTAATTCCTAACACAAACTCTCCTGATGAAGTATCTACAGATGTGGTATCGGGCCCAACTATTTTATCCAAAAAACGAGTCAAATTAAGTTCTCCCGTGCTATCTGCAATAAAATATACTTTTGCAGAATCTACTTCAACACTTGACAACCAGATATGTGTATTATCCAAATCAATCCAGTTGATGGCGGTTTCTAGTCTATCCAGATAAATAAGAGTATCTTGATTATCATCACTTAAATAAACCTCCTTTAGCTCAATGGATCTAAAAGGTTTAAAATAGATATGACCAATTTCAATTTTTGAATTAGTCATTTTCTCCAAATAAGAAGCTACATAATTTGTAATATAAGTTTGGAACGTACTGCTTAGCATTGCCATGTATAATGCAAAAGGCAACGTAAACAGGACTATAATAATCCAAAGCAATATGTGTCTTCTTTTTTTAATAATTTTGTGTTTTAAAATGCAAATTTACAAATGAAACAAGCATATTTGCTGTTTGATTGATCAAAATAACCGCTTTCAGTTAAAAAATCACAAGTTTAGGCGCTTTTTTTGCATATTGAAAGTGAGTTTATTTAAAATTTGTAGAATTTCATCAAAATATGAACGATATAAACATTCTCGGTATAGAATCATCATGTGACGATACAAGTGCTGCTGTTATTCAGAACGGTGTAATAAAATCAAATGTTGTCTCATCTCAAGCAGTTCATGAACAATATGGCGGAGTTGTTCCAGAATTAGCGAGCCGTGCTCACCAACAAAATATCATTCCTGTAGTCGATAAAGCCATTAAAGATGCCGGAATGGAACCTTCGGACATATCCGCTTTAGCTTTTACAAAAGGTCCTGGATTATTGGGATCCTTGCTTGTAGGAACATCATTTGCTAAAGGCTTTGCACTCTCGATGGACATTCCTTTAATAGAAGTGAACCACTTACAAGCCCATGTTTTAGCTCATTTTGTGAAAGAAAGCCCAGCCGATGATAATCAACCAAAATTCCCTTTCTTATGTTTACTGGTTTCAGGAGGACATAGTCAAATATTACTGGTAAAAGATCATCTAGAAATGGAGATCATTGGGACCACCATTGATGATGCCGCTGGAGAAGCATTTGATAAATGTGCAAAAATAATGAACCTTGGTTATCCCGGAGGACCAATTGTTGACAATCTGGCCCAAAAAGGCAACCCAGAAGCTTTTAAATTCAACAAGCCAAAAATTGAAAACTTTGACTACAGTTTCAGTGGACTTAAAACTTCATTTTTATATTTCTTAAGAGATCGGATGAAAGAGAATCAAAACTTTATTGAAGAAAATAAAGAAGACTTATGTGCATCTCTCCAAAAGACAATTATTGATATATTAATGACTAAATTTCATAAAGCTGTTAAACAAACCGGAGTAAAAGAGATAGCTGTTGCTGGAGGAGTTAGTGCCAATAGCGGATTGCGAAACAGATTAGAAGAGTATGCTAAAAATGAAAAACTAAAATTATTTATTCCTAAATTCGCATACACAACTGATAACGCTGCAATGATAGCAATTACAGGGTTGTTCAAATATCAAAAAAGTGACTTTTCATCACATGATATTACACCCCAGGCAAGAATGAGTTTATAATTAATAAGGAGGAGATTACGTGAAGGATATTTTAGATACTAAAAGAGATGCGGAAAGCACAGTGCTTGTAGGAATTATCTCGCAAAACCAAACTGAAGAACAAACCAAAGAGTACTTGGATGAGCTGGCGTTCCTGGCTGAAACAGCTGGAGTCGAAGTAAAAAAAGTATTTACACAAAAACTTGATACTCCAAACCCTAAAACCTTTATTGGAACAGGGAAACTCAATGAAATTAAAGAGTACTTGGAAGAGAACGAAATTGAAATGATTATTTTCGATGACGAACTTTCACCATCTCAAAGCAGGAATATTGAAAAAATAATAAAAGGCCGGGCTATTGACCGTACTAACCTGATTCTAGATATTTTTGCACAACGAGCTCAAACTGCCCATGCAAAAGTGCAGGTAGAACTAGCGCAATATCAATACTTACTTCCCAGACTTGCAGGATTATGGACTCACCTTGAACGACAAAAGGGAGGTATTGGATTAAGAGGTCCGGGGGAAACAGAAATTGAAACTGACCGCCGTATTATCCGAGATAAAATTGCCAGACTGAAAGGTCAATTGCAAAAAATTGACCAACAAATGGCTACGCAAAGAAAAAACCGGGGCAAAATGGTTCGTGTGGCATTAGTTGGATATACGAATGTTGGAAAATCAACATTGATGAACTTACTGAGCAAATCAGAAGTATTCGCTGAGAATAAACTATTTGCAACACTTGATACAACAGTACGAAAAGTGGTTATCGAAAATCTACCATTTTTAATGTCTGACACTGTTGGTTTTATCCGAAAACTCCCAACCACTTTGGTAGAGGCATTCAAATCTACACTGGACGAGGTAAGAGAAGCAGATATCTTATTGCACGTAGTAGATATTTCGCATCCTAACCACGAAGAACAAATTGAAGTAGTTGAATCTACATTAAATGAAATTGGCTGCACAGACACCCCAAAATATTTGGTATTCAATAAAATTGATCAATACAGTTATATTGAAAAAGAGGAAGATGACTTAACAGAAAAAACAAGAGAGAACTGGTCATTAGAAGATCTAAAAAAGAGTCACATAGCAAAAAGTAATGATTCCTGCATTTTCATTTCTGCCAAAAAGAAGCAAAACATTGAGAACTTAAAATCAATGATTTACACTAAAGTAAAAGATATACATCAAAAGAGATATCCATATAACGATTTCCTATATTAAGAAGATTTCACAAAAGCATTTAAATAACTAAAGCTGAAAGACAGGCATTCCAAAAGCTACTGGATAGCCTAACTTTCAGCAACTTCTAACTTTATATAGAGAATGAAAAGCAACTAAAAATCTAACTATCTTTTTTTTAGAAATAACTCCTTTTCTTTTTTTTAATTAAACAATTAAAGCTAAAAACAAAGGACATACAGGTATTTTAGCCCTTTTTCAATTACTCATTAAAAAGGATATTTGCATATATATTTTGCTTAAATTTGATAAAAGATATTCAATCATTTAACTAAAAACAAATACTATGAACTGGAAAATTCTATTTTTGGGAATCCTAATTGTAAGCAGCATAAGTCTTTTCGCACAAGAAACGAAACAAGAAAAGCCCACAGCCAAGTTTTATGGCTATATCAATTGGGAAACTATTTTTGATTCGCACGAGTCTATAACTACTCGCGATGGTGAGTTATACCTCTACCCTTCTGCCCCAAATGAGGTTAACGGTGAAGATTTAAATAAAAACGCCCAACTTGAAATGCTTTCTCTACAAACACGTGTTGGAGCAAAGATTAACGGAGGAAACGTTCTAGGGGCTAAGCTCTCTGTAGTTATTGAAGGTGATTTCTTTGCCACAGGTGAAGCATATAAAAGACATATTAGAATGCGACATGCCTTTATGAAATTGAAATGGGAAAAATCATCATTGCTAATGGGACAATTTTGGCATCCAATGTTTGGACCGGATGTATTTCCTGGAATTATTCAATTCGGTGCTGGTGTAATATACAACCCTCTCAATAGAGCTCCTCAAGTTAGATTTGATTATAATGTAATGGAGGATTTAAGACTTACATTTGCAGCATTAGAACATGGTTACCACGCCTCAGTAGGACCCGAAGACGCACAACGAAATGCGGCCATTCCTGACCTGCAATTTCAGGCAACATATGGAAGCAAAGACAATTTCTTAACCGGAATTACTGCCGGGTATCTTGTACTTGAACCAAGAGAATTTTTACCGTCACCCGGAACATATAATGAAGAAACAGTAAATAGTTATAATTTACAATGGTTTGGTAGGGTTAAGCTGAGTGATCTTACACTTATGGCAAAAGCATCATATGGAACAAACATGTCACAATATGTAATGCTTGGAGGTTACGGAGTGTTACTAGATGATGCAGGTAACGCTGATGGATTTGGATATACTCCATATAAAATTGCATCTTATTGGTTTGATGGAAACTATAAATTGAATGAAAATTTAAATGCAGGAATATTTGTAGGATACACACAAAACATGGGAACTGTTGACGAAGTTGACATTAATAACGTAACAGCCAGAGGTGCAAATATTATGAATATTTATAGAGTTGCTCCCAGAATATCATATTCTACCGGTCCACTGAGATTTGCACTTGAATACGCCTACAATTCAGCTGCATATGGAGTAAACAACCCAGCTGATCCTGATTCAATAGATGAATATGGTGTTTATAAGAAAACAGAAAACTCAACTAACAACCGAATAATATTTGCTGTCAAATTCACCTTCTAAAACAAATTCCATGAATAGAATTACCAATAAAATAATCTTACTTGCACTTGCCAGCGCTTTATTTGTTGCTTTAGTGGCAGGATTAATCATTGGTATTATTTCATCCAATAAAAATGAAAAGGATTTAGCTCAATTGCATGAATTGCTTTATGAAGACTATGACAACTTGATTAAATCAGAAGTTGAAACAGCCATTTCAATGCTAGAGCAAATCAACGAGCAAGTGAACAAAGGATTAATCTCCAAAGAAAAAGCCGAAACCATTGCTGCTAATATCCTTCGCGATATGCGATATGGTGATGGTGGTTATTTTTGGGCAGACAAATCAGATGGAACCAATGTAGTACTGCTAGGAAAAGATGCTGAAGGTAAGAACCGAATGAATCTACAAGATGTTAAGGGCAATTATTTAATTAAAGATATAATCTCCGCCGCTAAATCAGGCGGAGGATATACTGATTACTGGTTTCCAAAAGCAGGATCAGATGAGCCGCTTCCTAAAAGAGGCTACAGTAAGTATTTTGCCCCATTCGACTGGATTGTCGGAACAGGAAACTACATTGATGACATTGAAAACACCTTATCAGAATACCTGGAAACTAACAAAGCCTCTTATCGTATGCTAATGACATGGTTAGTATCGACACTAATTGTCTTATTGATAATAACCTTTGGTGCAGCATTCTATATGGGTAAAAAGCTTGCAGGTCCAATCGTTGATATTTCAAAATCAGCTGATAAAATTGCTGACGGAGCACTATTTGTTGAATTCAACTTTAGCAATAACGACGAAGTAGGCAAGTTAGCTGAAAGCATGCGAAAAATGGTTACCCAATTAAGAACAATAGTAAAGTCTATCAATGGCGGAGCCAAAGAAATTTCAGCAGCTAGTGATCAAATTAGTTCTGGTTCACAAACTATTGCACAGGGTGCCAATGAGCAGGCCAGTTCAATCGAAGAAATTTCTTCAACCATTGAGCAGGTTACAGCTAATATTCAACAAAACGCCAATAATGCAGCTGAGACAGAGAAAATTTCAGCCAAATCTAACCAAAGCATGCTTGAAATGGCTGAAATAAGTAAGAAAAGCCTTCAATCAATTAAAAAGATTGCTGATAAGATTAAGGTCATTAATGAGATTGCAGCCCAAACCAATATACTTGCACTTAATGCTGCAGTAGAAGCAGCCAGAGCCGGCGAACATGGAAAAGGCTTTGCTGTTGTAGCCAATGAAGTACGTAAATTAGCAGAAAACAGTAAGGCTTCAGCAGATGAAATTATTTCACTTTCGAATGAAAGCTTAAGTTTTACGGAATCTTCTGAAACATCGCTCAATGAGTTAATGCCTGAATTCCAAAAAACGACCGAATTAGTCAAAGAAATATCAGCCGCTACAGAAGAACAACGAAGCGGAATTGAGCAAGTAAATAATGCCGTACAGCAATTAAATAATGTTGCTCAAGGTAATGCAAGCTCAAGCGAGCAATTATCCAGCAGCGCTGAAGAGCTGGCTTCACAAGCTGAGCAACTAATAGAGATGATAAGTTTCTTTAGAGAAAAATAATACAAAAACTTAATTTCAAAATGAGAGTGTCTAAAATCTTAATTTTTAGGCACTTTTTTTTGTTCAACAATCATTTAAACTTCTTTAAATGAAGAGTCTTAAAATTCATCCAAAATCAATATTTTTTTGTAACTTGTAAAAGGTGATTTTATATTATTTGCCAAAAGATCTTTCAAATTAATGCATAACTAGTCCCTCCCTTTGTTAAAGAATATTATCTGTATCTGATACAAAATTACAAATCAAAATACCAAATTATGGACAATTCAAAAAAAGGAAAATGCCCGGTAACACATGGAGCCAATACTGAGATGAATAAATCAGTTATGGATTGGTGGCCTAATGCACTCAACCTGGACATTCTGCATCAACATGACTTAAAAACAAATCCCTACGGGAAAGACTTTAATTACGCTGAAGAGTTCAAAAAACTCGACCTTGAAGCTGTAAAGTCAGACCTAAAACAACTCATGACCGATAGCCAGGAATGGTGGCCGGCAGACTGGGGACATTATGGCGGATTAATGATCCGCATGGCCTGGCACAGTGCAGGAACATATCGTATTGCTGACGGAAGAGGCGGAAGCAACACTGGAAACCAACGATTTGCTCCATTGAATAGCTGGCCAGACAATGTAAACTTAGATAAAGCCCGAAGATTGCTTTGGCCTATCAAGAAAAAATATGGAAACAAACTATCCTGGGCTGACTTATTCATTTTAGCCGGAAATATGGCCTATGAGTCTATGGGATTTAAAACCTATGGATTTGCAGGAGGCCGCGAAGACATTTGGCATCCCGAAAAAGATATTTATTGGGGAGCAGAAAAAGATTGGTTAGGAAAAGATCGCTATTCCGATAAAGATGATGAAGGAAGTCTAGAAAATCCATTAGCAGCAGTGCAAATGGGATTGATTTATGTAAACCCTGAAGGTGTTGATGGCAATCCTAATCCACTAAAAACTGCCGAAGCAATGCGTATAACTTTCAAGCGCATGGCCATGAATGATGAAGAAACAGTTGCTCTTACTGCAGGTGGTCACACTGTAGGGAAAACTCATGGTAACGGCGATGCATCAAAATTAGGACCAGACCCAGAAGCTGCCGATTTGGAAGAACAAGGATTTGGGTGGAATAACCCACAAGGGAAAGGTAAAGCCGAGCATACAATTACTAGTGGAATTGAAGGTGCATGGACCACAACACCCGATAAATGGAATCAAACCTATTTTTACCTATTATTAAATTACGAATGGGAATCGAGAAAAAGTCCTGCCGGAGCCTGGCAATGGGAACCCATTAACATAAAAGAAGAAGACAAGCCATGGGATGCACATATACCCGGAGTGAAACAAAATCCAATTATGACGGATGCAGATATGGCATTGAAGATTGATCCGGAGTACCGTAAAATATCGGAGCGTTTTGCAAAAGACCCTCAATACTTTGCAGAGGTATTTGCTAAAGCATGGTTCAAACTTACTCACCGCGACCTTGGACCAAAAAGTCGCTATCTGGGAC
>PKTE01000008.1 GCA_002869335.1 Salinivirgaceae bacterium
ATTTATGACGCTTATTCTTTTTGGTGTATACATGATCAATACAAAAGGCAAGATAAGAATAGTTGGTAATTGGAGGATGCTGAGGAAAAAGGAAAAATAATTGTTATTTTTTAATGTTTAATTGACCTTCCCTGATTTGAACCCTGAGCGAAGTCTAAGGGGAGTTGACCATTTTTACTTAATTCTAATGGTCGGAGTTTAATTCTTCAAAACGAAGAATTATTAAACTATACAGCGTGTTTGTTTTGAGTTTCTCATACTATTAGCTTCATACTTTTTACTAATTACTTCTTCTTTATTCTTTTATATTTTTACTTTATTCTTTAATCTTTTCTCTTTTCCTTTTTTCTAAGTAAATTTATAGGCTGATGGATAAAATCCTAAACCTTATTGTATGAAATTAATAGCTACACTTTTCCTAAGTACTTTACTCTCCTTTGCTTATAGCCAATATACAATTCAATCACAATACCTTCAAAATCCAGATTTACTAATTCCATATGTTGAAGATTGTGCCGATTTTTGGATTGGGGCACATGATGATTTGTATGGCGGTTTCTATGTTGACATAAATCGTTATGGTAATGTAACCAACGATAGTTACAAAATGATCGTAAACCAATCACGTGATGCCTACGGACTAACTCGTGCCTATATGCTTACAGGAAACGAGAACTACCTTAATATGGCACAATCTGCCATTGATTTTATGCAAAATTACCTTTATGATACTGAATATGGCGGCTGGTACAGTCAATGTAACCGTGATGGTAGCTCACCATCTTTGGGAGATAAAACGGCATTTGACCAGCATTATGCTTTACTAGGTTTAACTGCATATTTTGAGGCAACTACCAATGGAACAGCCATGCAATATATCGACAATAGTTTCGACTTTATGAACACCTATATGTGGGACAACCGCCCGGATTATTTAGGTTATTACGATGTAGTTTCACGCAATGGATCAAACCCATCTGGTAAAACATTTAATTCGACAGCCGATGCCGTTACAACACATCTTTACAACCTCTATTTACTCACAGAAAATCAAAAATATTTGGATCGGTTAATGGTTATGAAAGCTAATTTACAAGATCATTTTGTAGGGAGTATGAGTCAACAGGTAATTGGGTTTGCGGAAGCTTATGATAGCGATTGGAACATTGACCCTTCTGAAGAACGAACCATAATGGGACATGTTCTCAAAACAGCATGGTGTTTGGCAAGAACACATACAGTTCAATCTGACCAAACGGCAATTAATGATGCTGAATTCCTTGTAGAAGATGTGTGGAATAATGGTTACGATCACGAATATGGTGGTCCATACAAAGATTACAACAGACTAACAGGAGAAATGTACATGTATGGGGCCAACGACATTGCCAAAGCCTGGTGGCAGATGGAACAAGCAGTAACTTCAGGTCTTTTGTTATTTGATATCACTCGAGGTGGTCGCTACCTAAAAATGGCCGATGAGAGTCTTGACTTTTTTATGGAATATTTTGTAGATGATACATACAACGAAGTATATGCCGATCGCTCCAGAACAGGCGGAAGGGTATATTTTGATGGTGGATACTGGGATGAAAATAAAGGTAGTGGATGGAAAGCAGGATATCATTCCATCGAAACCGGCTACTATGCCTATTTGTATGGCAAACTATTATTAAATGACGAGCCTGTAACACTTTATTACAAATATGAATCTGCAGATACTGCACGTACAATTTTCATGAATCCTCTGGCAACAGATTTCACACAATTAGAAGTTACAGCAGTAACGAAAGATGGTAATTCATATACCGATTTTGATGGAACAAACAGAACTTTAAATTTACCGGCAGGTACTTCAGGAACCTTTGCCATTACATACAAATACAACAATGCAGGAAGTGTCGACATAGAAGAAATAGCACAAAACACAATCCCTTTTCAAATGATGGGAGCATATCCTAATCCGTTTAATAATCAAACTCAAATTAATTTAAAAATACTACGACCCGAAGAAATTGAATTTTCTCTCTATAATACAAATGGACAGTTAATCGATACTAAGATACTGTTTGAAAATCAAGGAGAAATACAAATATCAATAGATGGTGAAAATTTACCAGAAGGTTTGTACATTTATAAAATTACAGCCAGCGGGTATCAATACGCAGGTAAGATACTGAAAAACAACTAACTAATAAAACTGAATAAGATATTAATACTCAAAAAAAACTACCATGAATCGTAAATTGCTAATTGCTGTCATTGTCATTATTGCATTGGGCGTAGGTGCCTATTTTGCATTTTTTGGAGAATCAAAAATGGGTAACCAACAAGCACATGCACGTTGGATTTCTGCTCATACAAGCGGAACCGTTTCTGCTCATAGCCCCGTAAAAGTTTATTTTACAAAAAATATAATATCAGAAGACCAAACCGGAACAGTTGTTCAAAAAGGGGTATTCGATATTTCACCATCAGTTGATGGACAGGCATTATGGGTGCAACCCAACGTATTAGAATTTACTCCTGCAAAACCATTTGAAAATGGCGAGAACTATAAAGTATCCGTTGATATTGCTGAAATGGTAGACTCGCTAAGAGTAGACGATTACGAATTTACTTTTGAAGTGATAGAACAGGATTTCACTTTGGACATTGAAGGTATAGTGCCCATCAATATGCAAAAGTCCATGATGTTTAAAGTATATGGAACACTAACTCTGGCAGATAAAGCAGAGCAAGAAGCAGTTGATAAAATGCTTGAAGCCAGCATCGGAAATGAAAATTTCTCTATCAAATGGGAAGTTGATAATACTGGTCGTCAATATCAATTTACAGTAGATAGCATAGCAAGAACAGAAAAAACAAGAGAACTTAAAATCTCCTACACAGGAGATCCCATAGGCGTTAGCAAAAAAGGAGAAACATCATATAAAATACCATCAAAAGATTCATTTTTAGTTACTGGTTACCAGGTGCAACAATACCCGGACCAACAAGTAACTATTTACTTTTCAGACCCTGTAAAAAGATATCAGGATTTAAAAGGATTATTCTCACTCACTACTGTAAAAAATTACCAGGTTGATGTGGCAGGGAACCGGGTTATTATTCAACCTGATCAAAG
>PKTE01000249.1 GCA_002869335.1 Salinivirgaceae bacterium
CCACGTTTCACAATCTTTTTGGTAAGTTTTGGATCCTCTAATTGATCACATATAGCCACACGCTGTCCTGCTCTTACTAGTTTTGGCAAATAAGTATCCAATGCATGATGTGGAAATCCGGCCAACTCCACATACGATGCGCTACCATTAGCCCGTTTCGTCAATGTAATTCCTAAAATCTCACTAGCTTTTACAGCATCATCTTCAAATGTCTCATAGAAATCTCCCACACGGAAAAGTAAAATGGCATCCGGGTACTTATCTTTTATTTGGTAATATTGCCGCATGAGCGGCGTTTGAACAGCTTTTTTGGCCACGTTGATCTATTTTTGTTTCTCAATGAACTTACAAAAGTAAGGTTTCACTTCTGGATAAACCAACCTCTTTCAAAGATGTTTTAAATAGTTATTCACAATAGAAATATATTTAGACTGATTCTAAATATCAAGACATTTAGCTAATTAAAATATCACACAAAAAACTGTAAAACAGTAACTTTATTAAATAGCTACACACTACAAATAAAAAGTTGTATGAATTATTTTAAAAAAAGTTTTGCGTGTGTCTAAAAAACATCTACTTTTGCAACGCTTTCAAATAAGCACACGGTGCCATAGCTCAGTTGGTAGAGCACAGGACTGAAAATCCTGGTGTCCCTGGTTCGATCCCGGGTGGCACCACCTGAAAAGACGGAGATTTATCTTCGTCTTTTCTTTTTTTATACAAACTACAGCTTATACTCTATGTATGTTTACCTACTCGAATCAATTGAAACAGGTTGGAGATATATTGGACAAACACAAGACCTTCAACAAAGAATTGAACGCCATAATTCAGGAAGTGAAAAATCTACGAAACGGCACGCCCCATTTAAAATCATAGGATACATTCAAGTAAAAGATCGGAAAGAAGCTTTACAATTAGAACGTAAGCTGAAAGGTATGAAGCTGAGAGAGCGTCAATACAAATATTTTCTTGAAAATGGAACAACGAAGACTGAAAATCATGGTGTCCCTGGCTCCGAAAAATAGAAATCTGCGATTTCATTTGTATTAAATTTTGATTTTAACGGCCAAATGTAGCTCGCCATGATAAGACTAATGTTCGCCTCATAATATTTGTAATTTCGTTATAAGCATTGGATTATACTTCAACGAATTTGTCATGGCTCGGTTCAACATTTTTCGTGAGTCCACGAATTGCTTTACAAATCACAGATTTGTGCAATTCGGGATTCGATCCCGGGTAGCACCACCTGAAAAGACAGAGATTTATCTTCGTCTTTTCTTTTTTTATACAAACTACAGCTTATACTCTATGTATATTTCTCGTGAATCACTTGAAATGTTAGATAACCCTGATAAGACAATCCTCTCTCGTTTACTCAAATTATTCTATATGCCTCTGATATCTATAATCATACTTTATAAACTATATTAATGGCCGGATTCATAGGCGAATCACTTTCCGTTTGAATTTTATAGATATCCTTTTTATTGTCAACTAAAATTAGTTGTTTTGATACAAGAATTAATCTTAAGTTATAAAAAATCCACATATGAAGTTTTTATCTATTCTTTTCCTAATCATAAGTTCAGTTGCGTTTGGGCAAAATCATGGTAATGTCTCAAATGCATCCAATAGTATGCACAAAATAGTTGTGGAAGAGGTTATCCAAACATCACACTATACCTATTTAAATGTTAGTGAAAATAATACAAATCAGTGGGTTGCTGTTCCAAAAATGGAAGCCGTCAAAGGCGAGGTATATTATTTCAAAGGCGGTATGCAAATGGGTCAATTCAAAAGTAAAGAGTTAAATAGAACATTTGACAATATGCTATTCCTGGGAGGTCTTATGTCTGAAAAAATGATGGAAGGTAAAAAGGATGGTTCCTCGCATGTAGCTGATGTAAAAGTAACTCCTAAAAATATTCAAGTAGAACCCTTAAAAGATGGATTAACAATTGCTGAGCTTTTTGACAATAAAGAAAAATATGCTAACCAAATAGTTAGAATCCGAGGAAAAGTGACTAAGTTTTCAGATCAAATTATGCAACGTAATTGGATACACTTGCAAGATGGCTCTAACTCTTATGGTAATTTTGATTTAACTATCACCACCAAAGAAACTGTAAAAATTGGCGAAATAGTGGTTGTAGAGGGCAAAGTTACACTTTATAAAGATTTTGGATATGGCTATTTTTATAAAGTATTATTAGAAGAGGGGAAAATTATTAAGTAATATTACCCCTATTATTTCTCAATATTTAAAGCATTTATTGGTCAATAGCGCTAATTCAATCCTCTTCTATTAAAATAAATTCAACTCTACGGTTCCTGGCTCTTCCTTCTTTACTGCTATTGGGCGCTATCGGACTTTTTTCTCCAAATCCTTTTACTTTTAGGCGTGAACTTTTAATACCTTCTCCTACCATAAAATCACTTACGCTTTTAGCACGTAATAACGACAAGTAATTGTTATACTCTTCCGGACCTATATTATCCGTAAAACCATGCAATTCAATTGACATGGACTTATTTTTCTGCATCCAGACTATTACTTTTTTAATCTTTTCTATTTCCTTACCTAAACTTTTACTGTCAAATGCAAACTCAACAGGTGAGAAATTGAATTCCGGTGTTAATATTTTGTCAGTATTTTGCTCATTTACTTCACCTTCTATTGGATGAGCACTTTCACTCAGTGCTATTTCTGCCTCCTGAGTCATTTCAAGTGATTCTGATTTCATTTCCTCAGCCGTTTCTGCTTCAAGCGTTTTATTTTCATTGGTTTCATTCGGTGACTGCTCCTGAGTCTCATTTGGAACTACCTCTTTAACGGCTTCATTACTGGCAATTAGTCCAGTATCTATAGCTCCAGCTGATTCAGCAATATCTTTCACTTCCACAACGCTATCTTGTGCTATAGAGTTATTCTCTGCTACTAAAACTTCTTCACTTTCTTCTGCTAATGGAACAGTATCTCTTTGTACTGTCTGTTCTGCAATTGCATCAGTTTCAGACAAGCTATCGGTTTCAGCTATAAGACTCTCCGTAGTTTCCAAATCAACTGTATCATTAGGTAATGACTGCAAAGTATCCTGAATTTGTTGAGCTATTAACACCTCTTGTGTCGTATCTGAGACACCTTGCCTCTTTTGCTCAACTGCTTGATTGGCCAATACTACGCTTGAGTCTACTTTATAGTATTCCATCTCAAAATTTTGATATCTATTTCCAGGATTTTGCTGATTCTCTGCGCTTGCAATTTTTTCTTCAGTAATTACGAAACTTCTATCATATTCTTTTTCTGCATGGCAACCTGTTGCGCAACTTCCTCCATTTTCAGTCACCTTATAATTCAAATCCATTTGCCAACTGCCAAAAGGAACTTTTTTACTAATTAAATGCTCATTTTTAGCACCATGCACATCATGACACATAGTGCAACTTTTGCCTTTATCCCCTTTTAAGTGTAAAAAATGCATGTTTTTCTCACCGTGTCTGAAGTTCGTTGTACTATTAATCTCTGCAGTCAGCAACTCAGAATCATGACAATTAAAACAAAGCTCGTAATTATCAATACTTGCGGCGGCATAAGTTCCTTTTGGAAATTTGTTTGTTAATAATGAACTATACTCACTCGCATGCGGTAGATGACAATTAACACATGCGTCCTCAACCGGTGCATGAATAGAGTTGCCTTCACTTAACTTATTGGAAATATTCTCAATTTTTCCCTCGTCATTACTGTAGGTTCTATTATGGCAACTCAAACACAAGTCGTTAGTCGGCTCATATAGCATTGCTGTATTATTGGATGCATGCGGCGAGTGACAATTTGAACATGACTTTTCATCTGACATAACCTTATGCACTACTGTAGCGATACCAACTTGTTCCTGCACATCACTATGACAATTGTAGCATAATGTTGGCATAGGCTCCATGAGTAAACTCTTTGCAGAGGCACTGTGTGGCTGATGACAGTTAAAGCAGTCATCTTCAAATACGGCATGTTTATTACTTGCGGAAGCCAATTCCTTTATTTGCTTATGGCAAGTGTAGCATAAATCAGGTTTCGAAGTTTTTAAAAAGGCACTCTCATTGGATTGATGCGGATCATGACATTCGCTACACTTTCCTTTTTCAACCGGGCTATGTACCACATCTGTATTTGGTATTTCCATTTCATGACATTGTAAGCACAACGCCTTTTCGCTAGAAGCTGTTAATAAAGAAGGGTAATTAGAACTATGAGGATTATGGCACATTACACATTCCCCTGATTCAGCTGGAGCGTGTATGTTTGTTTCTGAGAATTCTTCGTGACAATAAAAACACAATGCAGTTGCTTCGTCAGCCAGTTGGAACCCTTTCACACCCTCTTGAGGATGCTCATTTTCATTGGCTGTATGGCAGCTCTCACATGATTCGGTGGCTGGAGCATGTACTATTTTCAATGCTACCAAATCATTGTGACATTGTTGACATGTGTTTTCGGCATCCTGTGCGTTTGCCAGTGTCACCATACAAGTTATAGCAATGGTTAAGGATACTAATTTATATATTGTTGAATTCCGTTTCATTTCAAAGCTATATTTACCTAATCAAAGTTACTAAAAATGCATAAATACTTAATCGTTACTTTTAATACCATACGAACGCTTCTCGTGGCACCCTGTAAAACAAGTTCCCCCCTTTTTGTTTGATTCAAATTCTAAAGGCATTCTCCATAATCCAAACCATGTAAAATCAACAATTAAATGTTCATTATCAGAAGCATGAACATCGTGACAGAAATAACAATTGCGCGCTTTTTCACCCTCAAGATGCACATAATGTAAGTTCAAATCTTCATTTACAAAATTGGTAGCTTCTTTACCATATTTTGCAGTCATTAATTCGTCATTGTGGCAATTAAAACACAATTCAAAATTACGCGTATTGGAAGGCACATAATTAATATGCGGAAATAAACTATTTAATATATAGGGGACATCCTCTGCATGGGGCCCGTGACAGCTTAAACACCCCTCTTCTACTGGCGCATGAATATTTTCTTTGCTTGAAATATACTCATCCATGTTCTTTATTATTCCATAGTCCGTTTCAATCTCCTTGCTATGGCAATCCATGCACATTTCTTTTTCTGGTTTTTTCAATAAAGCCAATTCTTTTGATGCATGTGGTGAATGGCACTTTACACAACTCGACTTCTCATATAATACCCTATGCACAATAGGTTGATGTTTCATTTGTTCCTGCACATTATCGTGGCACATAAAACAAATATTATTGGCCTCATCAACAAGTAACTTGGGTTGCGTTGATTTATGCGCAGCATGACAAATAGCACAATCCTCCTGATAAGGAGGATGCTGTACACTCATCCTATCTGCCATTAATAATTCAAAATGACAACCAGTGCAATACCTTGGATTATTATGTTTTAATAAGGCACTATTGTCAGATTGGTGTGCATCATGACATTGTAAACACTCTCCCATTTTAACTACCGCATGTATAAACTCACCCTCTTCTGCTGCGACATCATGACACATCATACAGAGCTCTCCAGTTGTTTCTGTAGTCAACATTTTTTCATTGTCAGAACCATGTGGAGAATGACAAGTAATACACTCGCCATCTTTCACTGGCTGATGTTCATTAGATTTCCCAGTCATTTCGTGACAATTCAAACATAAAACCGAAGCTTCTTCGTTTAAAAAGCCCGTTTTTCCACCATGCGAATTATGGCAATTGGAACAATCTTCAACTGCTGGAGCATGAGGATACCGAGCTTCAATTTGCTCTATTATTCCATCATGGCATTCCGTACATAAATCAGGCTTTTGAGTTTTTAGAAAATAAGAGTAATCAGATTGATGGGCATCGTGACAACTTGTGCATTCACCCATTTCTACGGGAGCATGCATAGCACTACCTTCAGGCAACGTAATTTCATGACATTGATAACATACTTTAGATGTTGTGGGCTCAGATAAAAGGTGTTCATTATCTGAACTATGCGGCATATGACAATCGGTACACTGGCCTTCCTGAAAAGGCATATGTATATTCTGTTTTTCAATACCGGTATGACACATAAAACAAAGTGATGGCATATTTTCATTTAGTTCAAATCCTTTTCCATCGCCATCGGGATGTGAGATTCCTGTCGATTGATGACAATTGGAGCAATCATCTTCAACTACAGCATGCACTACCCGCCCAGATTTAAGATCGTCGTGACATTCCAGGCAATTTATTGTATTGGACTCCTGTGCAAAAATATTATTCATTATACCACTCACTACCAATATTAATATCAGTAATAACTTTTGTTTATGTCTGGTATAAAAAATTAACATTTGCATTCTAAATAACCATTTAATTTAGTATAAACCGATCCTCACCTCCATGTGGATTATGACACTCAGTACAAGCAAAATCTTCAATACCTTCGTGGTTTTCATTCTTCATTACTTGCCCCTTATCATGACAATATAAACATAACTGCTGCCCTTGTCTGCGGAGTGCAACTCCTTCACCACCGCTATGTACACTATGGCACGTATTACAATAACCCGCAGCAACCGGACCATGAACAAATTTATATTCATCGGCAAAACTGCCATGACAATTCACACAAGAACCTATAGCCATAAACTTTCTGCTTGAACCGCCATGCGGATCGTGACAATCTGTACATCCAAAGCTCTCCAAATCAGCATGAAAATCCACACTTTCAATATTAGACTGTTCATGGCATTCTAAACACAAGGCATCACTTTCCATCACTAATAATTTCTCATGTTTTGATTTGTGTGGTTGGTGGCAATTAGAACAATATCCTCCCTGAACAGGCCCATGAAGGTATTCCTTCGCCTCCCCAAAATCATCATGACACTGATAGCACAAATCTGGCTGCTTTGCTACATAACCACCCATATTATTTTGATCGTGGCATGAATTACATGCATCCTCGGCAAAAGGAACATGCTTTACAATTGATGGTTTTTTATTAGTGTTATCAACCACCAGAACCTGAGCAACACTATCTACATCCTGATCGTCTTTATTATCACTAACTGATGGATCTGGCACGCCATCAAAGAAAAACGACCAGTACTTATAATTATCTGTAGTTACGCAAGAGCTCATGATAACTAAAGTAATTAAGGTAAATACGATATGTTTGCCTAATTTTATGTGCATTTTATAACTGACAATCTACTACTCATTTTCTTAAAAGGTTCTTTTTAAACTGACAAAAACACCCATAAGTTGCGTTTTATCCAATAACAAGTTCTTATGGAAATACTCCACACCTACAGAATAGCTAAAAGCTCTAATCTTCGAGGAATACTCAAGATCACTTTTAATCAAATCCATAAATATATTATCTCCATGTTGTTTTCGATACTTAAATTTATATTCAATCCTTGAATTAGATCTTATTCTATATATAGCATTCGCTGATAAATTAATGTAGTTTTGATTATTATACACCCCATACTTAATGAAATAATTATAGCTAGCACTCGCAAAGAAGCTAATGCTCTTATAACTTAATTTCAAATTAGCATAAGATCGGAACTGTTCAAGTGGAATTAAAGAACTACTCTTTTTATTATATTCAACGCCTGCATTGTGATATTTTGATCGAGATTTTATACCCCAAACATGCTGTGAATATTCATCTCTACTATTTACAATATCACTTGAAATATCTAAATATGTATCTTCTCTAAATTTATAGTAAACCGTAATATATTGATTCAATACTGAGACCTGTGCTGAAAAATTATGCCTGTTTAAATGGTAAGATGATGTTTCTGGTTGGTTTGCTGTATAGTCAATATATATAATGGAATTATTGTCTATTTGTCCCCCTGGAATTCTCTGAATCTCTACAAAATCTCCCTGTTCAATAAGGTAGTAATCAAGATTTTCCTGGTATATAAGAATTTGATTCATACTTTTTACAATGATACTTCCCAAATTGACATACGGATTCTCCAATAATAAAATATCCCCATCTGAAATAGTATGTTGCTCATTTACTACTTCTATTACCCCTAATTTATTCTGGTTATCCATATTTTCATTGGCAAAAGAGTAGCTTATTGTGACATTACCGGTGGGTATTTTTTTTTGGTAATCAAAACTAAAGCCCTGCTGATGTATCTGCTGAGTTGAAATATCTCGCTTTGAATTGTTTAAAGTATAGAAAACTGAAGACCTAAGACTTTTAAAGAGCTTATGATCTAAATGTGTAAAAATATTATTTTGATTAAGGTTAACATCATTGCTCGAATAATTTCTATAGGTATAATTTAAACCATAACGAAATTTAAATGGAAGTTTGAAATCAAATTTTTCAATCGCTAAGAATTCTTTCGATTCCAGACTGCCCTCTTTTATAAACTCCTTAAGTGTAGAATTAAATAAAAAATTATTCTTCCTGTCAAAATAGATTCTGTTGTTTAAATTAAAATCATGAAAAATTGTATTTATCTCCTGCAGACTACTATATACCCGTTTGTCTTCCGTAAATCTATATTGAAACCGATGCATATCATTTCTAAAGAAAGATTTTCTTATTGCCCCCACTAATTTTTTTGAATCAAAACTGTATAAGCGATTAATAGTAATATTATTATTTTCAGAATTTAAACTTGAATAAGTAATTTGAAAAGGCAATCTCTTATCCACACCAAGCAATCTAACGTCCCAATATTTATTATTCGATTTAGTATAATTTATATCTTCGTCATTATAATAGCCATCGCTTAAACTAACATTACTTTGTAATCGAATCTTTTTCTTTTTCAATAAATTTGCAGAAAGATCAATCCCTTTACGAGACATTCTTTCGACTCTGTCTGGGTAAATATCTGCAATGTTATTCCTTAATTCTGGATTATATTCTGCCTTAATATCAAGTGATAGAAAATTGGGATGAGCGATATAGCTTTGAGTTCTTACATTAAGTGTGGGCGATATATAGAATATTCTATAATTATCTGAAACACCTAGTTGATCATCCAAGGATTTATAGTTATAATAACCATCCAATAAAATACTACCTCTTATTCTTTGCAATTTGAATGCCTGTATAGGAGTAGTAACACTCTGACTACTTGCAGATAAGAATGTACAGATAAAACCTAAAATAAATATGGTCCGTTTTTTATACTTCACAAGTTATCCTATTACAGGCTCTAATTCTTTTCTTCTACAAAGCCATAAACATTCACTTTATTTTGACTTTGCTGATTGGATACAAATATTACATACTTTAGTTTGAAAGCAGGATCGACATATTGCTCAAAATATTTGTTATGACTATAAGAGATATAAATGGCTCGAGGTAATATCATATCTCCTGAATTGCCATTCTGCCCACCAAAAAACATTAATAATTGTCCTTTTCTGTTAAATATTTGTACAATCCCAAATGCCGCATCGACTGCATATAAATTCTCATCTTTGTCTATAGCAATGTCTTTAATCCTGGCAAATTGTCCGGGAAATGTACCAATGCTTCCTACTGATCTGATGAAATTCCCATCTAAATCAAAAACTTTAATCGTGTTGGCTATAAAATCTGGAACGTAGATATTATTACCATAGCCTTCAATGTATTTTGGCATAATAAACTTCCCATCTCCTTTCGTTTTTTCATTTGGAAATGAAAAGAGAAAATTGAAATTTGTTCCATCATACACATCAATTTTTCTTGATTTAGTATTAGGTACATATAAACGATTCTTAAAGGCTAATATATCATAGGGTTCATAATCTTCTTTCTCCCCAAAAGCAGTTTTATATTTAAAACCTTTGTCTGTTTTATTAAAGACAACAATTTGCTTTCTCTTTTTATCAACAAAAAATAGATTTCCGAGTGAGTCTAATTCACAACTCACAGGTTGGATTAATTTTCCTCTTCCTTTTGGAATAAAATATTCAAATGTTTTCTCCTCAAAGTTAATTAATTCGGCACCCCGAATCATGTTATCACAAATTATCAAATCGCTTCCGGTTGATGATATTTCTAATGGCGATATCACTCCCATAGGTGTTTCTTTCCCAATAATAAAATCGATAAATGGAGAACGCCTACCCTTTACATCAATCGAATTATTTATACTTGTCAGATACTGTATTCTAACCGTATCTGGTGGTGGTGGGTAAATTACTAAATCTTCAACCTGCAATGGTTGTACCTGAAATATTTTGCATGATGTAAAAACAAGAGCAATCAATATAACAATGCCTACCCTTTTCATAAAGAAACACATTTTATTACCAAAATAATTTTATTAAATATAGAAACTTTATTGGTCTTTTATATAAAAAAAAAGGCGAGTTTAATCGCCTTTTTTTTTATATATGTAGTATGTATTACTTAAGGTGACAATCTTTACATAAAGCACTATTGTTATTTGTAGTGATCAAAAAGCTTCACAATGAATTATCGTGAGCATTATGGCATGAACCACACTCAACATATTCGCTACCTCCAGATGTAAAAGTTTTAGCATTTGTTGGAGCTTGCATATCTGCACTCACAACAAGTTCAACTCCAACTGGGTGATCGTTAACAAGAGATGTTCCTAAATCTGCTGTGGTAGCAGGGAAAATTGCGGATAATGTACCAGCGCCATGAATAGATGTAGCATCATCATGACATCCTAAACACTTAAGAGATTCTGATGTAATTGCTAGGTCACCAGCAGCCATTGTACCACTACTATACATTGTAAAACCACCAGCAGCAGGAATGGTTTGACTCCACAAAACAGTACCTGCAGAGTTAACTCCATTGTGAGGAATGTGACAAGCAGCACAAATTTGTCCAGTAAAACTACCTGGCATTTGAGCATCTGTGAGATCTCCTGATAAATCATGAGGAGAACCTGTCACAGCTTGTCCAAAACTAAATGTTACTATTGCAACAAACATAGATGTAAGTAAAAAAGTTCTTTTCATATCAATTCGTTTTAGATGTAATATAGTTCACTATATACAAATTAAATAAAATATTTTTTGGAACAATGAGCATTACATCAACTCCTGTGTTGTTTATATTCTGCATTTAACTACAGTGTTTCAACTAATTTATTGATATATATCAACAAGGTATTTGCAACAAATTTCAAAATCAACATTATAATTGACTTACAGTATATTATTCTTCTAATAATAATATTTTATTAAATGCACCTCACTCCAAATGCGTATTGTTAATTAGTTTGTTTGATTGGCTTACTTTTAATAACTCTTTTTAACTATATAAAACCACGGTTGATTAATATCAATCACACTGTTGATTAAGTCGTTAGCCCGTTTTTTTTATAATGGTTATCTTTGACATTACAGAATAATGCATAACTTTAAGGCACTTGCAATAAGTAGCAAGTATTCTCAAGTATCTTTTTGTAATTTAGTACGTACATAGAACTATACCATTAACCTCTAAGAATTTGAGCGTTTTGAACAGATCCTTTATAACATATCTCATCATTTTACTGTTAGTAATAACTTGTAATATTAACGGGCAAAACACACCATCCAATACTATGCACGTACTAAGTGTTACAGATGGCATTAGCGCTCCATTCAGGCTGGATATACAAAGCAACGGAACCATTTACGTAACCGATGTTGTACAGAATAATATTGTCAAATACGACAAAGCATTTAACTTAATTGGGTCATTTACGGCAGGCACGAACCCTGGCGCCATTGCCATAAACTCAAACGATGAAGTGTTTGTTGGTGATGCAAAAACGGGCATCATTTATAAAATGGATGCCGGAGAAAATCCGGTAGTGTTCTCAACCCGGATAAACGAGGCCATGTAAATGGTATTCGATAAAAACAACTTGCTTTACATTGTAGATAGCAAACTAAAACAGGTTATAGTTTTAGATACCGATGGAAACTATTTAAAATCAATTGGTGAAGACCAATTTATTTATCCTACAGCAATAAACTACGATAAACAAAACGACAGACTGTTTATATCTGAACATGGGGGTATAAATGGCGGATATTTTGGTTTCCCAGACGCTTTTGTATGGATTTATGATACCAAAGGAAATTATTTAGGTACACTAGGCACAGGTGGAACCAGTGATGGAGAGTTTCTAAAAATTCAGGGTACTGCTATTAACAAAACGGGATCTGTATATGTAATTGATCAATCTTTAAGTAGCATAAGCATTTTTGAAGAAGATAAAACATACCTCAATGAATTTGGCGAATATGGTAATATCCCCGGGAAACTGCATTTCCCTATGGATATAAAAATTGATGCTCAGGGAAGAGCAATTGTTACATCGATGAGTTCCGGAACAATTGAAGCGTATTACATTAACGAAATTAATCCAACATACGAAATAAGCGCAACAAAAGAACACCTTTGTCCAGGTGAAAACACAGATATTAAGGTAGATTTTACAGGTAACCCACCATGGTCATTCACCTACACATTGAATGGATCGAATCCCACTACTATCACGAATACATATGATGATCCATACGTATTTAACATTAGTGATACTGGACTATATGAAGTAATTTCTATGTCTGATTCCCTATTTGGGGCTGTTGATTATTCAAGTAAGGTAAGAGTTATTGAAAATCCTTTACCTACTGCTAATATTGTCACTAATGACAGTACATTATGTATTGGTGAATCTATGAATATTCAAATTAATTTAACGGGTGTTGCTCCTTGGAATTTAGCTTACACAGATGGATCTATAGCTCATTCAGTACCAAACATTCAGTCTTCACCCTATTTCTTAAACGTGAATAAAACAGGAGTATTTGAATTGACAAACCTAACTAGTGATGGAAGTTGTACTGCAGTTGAATTAACTGGAAGTACATCCGTCTTTGTAAATCCATTATCGGCTGTAATTTCTCCTGTAGACACTACTGTATGTGAAGGTCAAATGGTTGAGATTCCTATTTCTTTTACCGGTACGGCTCCTTTTACATTCACCTATAGTTTGAATGGATTAGATATCAATACAATAACCACGTCTGATAATCCATACATTTTGCAGACAAGTGAAGCAGGTGAATATGCAATTTCTACTTTGTCTGATGCATCAAACACCAGCAGTTGCATGAATGGTAGCCCCATTATTAACAATTTTGTGCTTCCTACAGCTAGTATTAGTAGCGGTAATGCAAGTTTTTGCGAGGGAGAATCGACGGACATTGTAATTGAACTTACTGGTAATGCCCCATGGAACTTAAATTACAGCTTCAATAATAATCCGCCAACACTTGTAACAGGAATTAACGAAAGTCCTTATCTAGTTAATGTTCAGGATTCCGGAGTTTTTGTTGTCGAATCAATTAACGATAGTAATTGTGATGGTTTAATTTTAATTGATAGCGCAATAATTTCAATTAATCCTTTACCCACTTCTAATCTCGAATCAGGAAATACTATCTATACTATATTCAATGGAAGCACTTTCAACTATCAGGTTAACTTAACCGGAACTTCCCCATGGACTTTTGATTATACATATAATGGTATGGATCCGGTAACAGTCAATACAGACACAAATATTTATGTTCTACCACTATCCGAACAGGGTACTTACGAAATAACAGCACTAAGTGATGCCTTTTGCAGTAGTTCAAATCCCAACGGATCAGTTAGTATTTATTATGATGTCTCGCCAACAGCACATATTACCAGTATTGATACGGACATATGTGAAGGTGAAACTACAGACATTACCATTGAACTAACCGGAACTCCACCCTGGATAGTAACTTATACGAACAATGGTATAGATCCTGATACTATTATTACAGATACGAGTTTTGTGTCTATACCTGTTTCACAGGCTGGTTTATATGAAGTTGCAGCCTTATCTGACGCAAATAAATCAGGAATTTATATGGTGGGAAGTACAAATGTGAATGTGAACCCCAATCCTATTATAGATCTCGGTGAAGATGTGAGTATTTGTGAAGGCGCTAGTTTAACACTTGATGCAGGAACTCATTCTACTTATTTATGGGATAACGGAAGCACAAATCAAACCAGAGTAGTTAATGCAACAGGACTCTACTCTGTTACAGTAACTAATGAGTTTGGTTGCGAAAGCTTAGACGAAATTTTTGTCACTTCGAACCCACTCCCTATTGTAGACCTTGGTATTGACCAAACTATTTGTCAGGGTGAGTCGATACAATTGGATGCTGGCAACTTTGCTAGCTACCTATGGAATGATGGAAGCACAGGTCAGACCATTGAAGTTAACTCAACAGGAACGTATGCTGTAAGTGTAACAGATCAGAATGGATGCAGCAATAGTGATAATGTTTTCATAAATGTACTGGCACTTCCTGTTTCTGACTTTACGTTTACAAGTGATCAGCTTAGTGTTATTTTCACCAATCAATCTTTAAATGCTAATTCCTACTTATGGGAATTTGGAGATTCAAATACAAGTACGGAAGAAAATCCAGTATACATTTATGCTGAACCGGGTTCATATGAAGTTAACTTAATAGCATCTAACGCTGAATGTGGCGATAGTTCTATTACAAAAACCGTTGTTGTTGATGTGATTCCTCTTAATAATATAACTTCAGATAATACTTTGGATATTTATCCAAATCCATCAAATGGTTTTATTACCATCCGTTTTAATGAAATCATTTTGGGCGCTACGAAAATTATATTGAGAAATATTTCAGGTAAAATCGTTTTTGAAAAAACAATAAAATCACCTTTGAGTAAACAACCAGTAGATATAACAGAGGTTCCTGTTGGTATTTATACTCTTTCAATAATAGCAAATGACAAAACTCAAAACCGACGAATTGTTATTTCAAAATAAAATATTCATAGCATGAAAAACGCTAACTCCATTATAAAAAGGCTCATATTATTGCCATTCATCTTTATATTTTACAATTCAACTATAGCCCAAACTACAGTTGAATTGACTACACCAGGAGGACAAAACTGGAACGTTCCTGCTGGAGTTACTTCAGTTGATGTAGAGTGTTGGGGTGCCGGTGGAGCTGGTGGATCAGGAGCCAATAGATATGGTGGCGGTGGCGGTGGCGGCGGAGCCTACAGCTTTAAAGCCAATATTCCAGTAACTCCAGGTGGAACTGTTTCCGTACAGGTTGGTATTGGTGGAGATGCTACCGTAGCAAACAGAGCTTCATATTTTATAGATTTAGCCACCATTGTAGCCAATGGAGGTCAAGATGGGGCCAATGCTACAGGAGGTTCAGTCGGAGCTGGAGGAGCTGGAGGTACCTGGACAGCAGGCAATGGAGATAGTGGATTTAGTGGCGGCACAGGAGGAAATGGAAATACTCCTTCACCTGCTTCTGGTGGAGGTGGTGGCTCATCTGCAGGAACTGCCTCAGCAGGAAACCCAGGAGGAACACCAGCCGGAGGAACAGCAGTAACTGATGGTGGAGCTGGTGGAGCTGGTGGAACCAATGCTAGTGGAACTGCTGGTACAGCCCCAGGTGGTGGTGGTGGAGCCGGTGGAGACAAAAGTACGACCGGGGCAAATGGCGCAAATGGAAAAATAAGAATTACGTATACCGTCTCGAATAATCAATGTCCATCCTCTAATGAAATAGCACCATTGGCGACACAAACACATTGTGTAGGAGATATTTCCACACAATTAACAGCCACAATAACAACGTCGGGTGCCGATGGAACGCCAACATTTTCATATCAATGGTATTACAATACTTTGAGCACAGATGGTAATACAATTGCTACTGCAACTAAAATTGCCGGTGCAACATCCCAAACCTACACCCCTCCAACAACAGCTTCTGATGTGGGAGATCGTTGGTATTTCTGTGTAGGCTATTCCTCAGATAATGGCTGCGCTCAAACAGATGCAGATCAATCTTTGGCCTCAAGTACCGCTCAGGTAACTGTTAATGCTTTACCAAATTTAGTCATTACAAACCCTGCAGCAGTTTGCTCACCCAATACTGTTGATTTAACAGCCCCAGCTGTCACTGCAGGAAGTGATGCGGGTACGTCTACATATTTTACCGATGCAGGTCTGACTAATCCTATCCCAGATGAAACAGCAGTTGGTGCAGGAACATACTATATTAAGCTAACTGATGGGAATTCATGTGTCAGTTCAGGAAGTGTAACCGTTACAGTAAATCCGCTACCAAATTTAGTTATTACAGACCCTGCGGCAATTTGTTCTCCAGGTACCGTTGATTTGACAGCTCCTGCTGTCACTGCAGGAAGTGATGCGGGTTCTTTTACATATTTTACTGACGCTGGCTTAACAACTCCTATTGCAGACGAGACTTCTGTGGGTGCTGGTACTTATTATATCAAACTAACTGATGGTAACTCATGTGCCAGTTCGGGAAGTGTAACCGTTACAGTAAATCCGCTACCAAATTTAGTTATTACAGACCCTTCTGCGGTTTGTTCTCCGAATACTGTTGATTTAACAGCCCCCGCTGTTACTGCTGGAAGTGATGCGGGTACGTTTACATATTTTACCGATGCTGGGTTAACAACCCCTGTTGCAGATGAAACCGCTGTGGGCGCAGGAACATATTATATTAAACTAACTGATGGAAACTCATGTGCCAGTTCGGGAAGCGTCACTGTTACGGTTAACGATGTAGCCACGACAGGTGCCATTTCAGGAGCCGCAACAGTTGTTGCAAGCACCTCAGGATTAATATACAACGTCACCACTGTAGGTGATGAGACAAATTTCACTTGGACAATACCTACTGGCTGGTCATTTGAAAGCGGACAAGGAACAAATTCAATTACAGTCACATCCGGATCATTAGGACAAGACGGCAATATAACCGTTTATGCTACTAATACATGTGGTGATGATCCTACCCCATCTATTTTGGCGGTAACTATTGGTTCTCCACCCGATTGCCCATCCTCTACATCTGTTGTCCCTTCAGCAGTTCAAACGGTTTGTGAAGATGTTGCTACAAATCAATTGACAGCCACAATAAATACATCAGGAGGAAGCGGAACACCGACCCTTTTATATCAATGGTATTACAACACATCAAATAGCAATACGGTTACCGGTGCTACTAAAATTTCAGGTGCTACATCATCAACTTATACGCCATTAAGTACATCGGCAGAAGCTGGCGATAGATGGTATTTCTGCGTAGGCTATGCAACAGATAATACATGTGGACAAACAGATGCTGATCAAAGTTTAGCTTCAAATCCTGTGCAGGTTACAGTAAATCCAAAACCGAGCATACCCACAGCTATTACAGGTACAGCAAATACCGACCCTAATACTGCCGGCTATGTGTACAGTACAACCTCAACCAATGCGGATGCCAATGGGTATTCATGGACAGTTCCTACCAATTGGATTATAACCGCTGGTAATACAACAAACTCAATTACCGTTACTTCAGGAAATGACGGTGATAACGGCAACATTACAGTTACCGCAAGTAATTCATGCGGAGCAAGCGCTCAAACAGTAAAAGCAGTTACTGCAACAGCTGCAGCAGCACCTCCAACCATAACTCTGGGAGCGAATCCAACTGCGTGTGAAAATACACTTGCAGATTTGACATATTCCGCAACAAGCGACAGCCCTAATTTATATAGCATAAACTATAATACAACAGCTGAAGCTCAGGGTTTTGTTGATGTTACAGATGCAGCATTGCCTGCAAGACCCATACAACTAGTTGTGCCAAACAATATTGTGCAAGGAATATACAGTGGAAATCTAACAGTAAAAAACTCTACTTCTGGTTTATCAAGCACTATTTATGAAATACTCATTACTGTCAACGGGAGGGCAAGTAGCATTTCAGGAATAGCTACTGCCAATCCAAATACACAAGGATATGAATACAGTGTAAGTGACATTGCAAATGCAACATCATATTCATGGACAGTTCCAACAAATTGGGCTATAACAGCAGGAGCAACCACAAATGCAATCACCGTAACTTCTGGAAACAATGGCGATAATGGCAATATCTCAGTTCAGGTTGTATATGCCTGCGGGACAAGCACAACCACAACATTAGCTGTTACGGTATCTGATGTGACTGATCATGTAGGGATAAACTGTAGCGATTGTCATACTTTCCATGGTGCAACCGGTTCAGCACTTACCAATGCAGCAGCAGCATCTGATCTTTGTTTAAGCTGTCATAATTCAGGCTCGATTGCAAAAGACTTACCTTTCCTTGTAACTGATCAGGCGAATTCAACCGGAAACAAAAACTCCCACTCCTGGGATGCAATTGCTGTAAACTCAACATTTGGAGCAGTTCTGCCTACTACATATACGGAATTAGCTGAGAGAATAGTTGATGGCAAGATATCTTGTGCAACCTGTCATGATCAACACCACGAAAATCCTAGTAATTTTTATTTGAGAATTGATAATACAAATGATGTGATATGCAAAGATTGTCATGCTCCCCGAAATGTGGGTACATATGCTGCAGATAATGTAAACAATAGAGGAAGTCATCCAATTAATGTAGCTTATGACGAAACAGATACAAGATTTGTAACAGCAGCTACGTCCACACTTGTAACCAGCAACGGCGAAAATATAATTTGTTCTACCTGTCATGGTGTTCATGATGTTGGCAATACCGGGGCTCTAACTACTGATGGTAATTTATTAAAATTCCCAACTAATGATGAAACACTTTGTACGGATTGCCATCAACCAATGTCACATAATGGAATGACATGCATTACTTGCCATGATGTGCATGATCCACTAAAGACAAATATATACATGGTAAGAAGCACCATAACAACCCCCAATAGTGGTGATAAAACAGTAGTATTTACAGCTGAAACCGGAGCAAATTCTTTTGCCGATGGTGATGCAACTTATGATGGCGTTTGTGAAGTTTGTCATACTACTACAAGCCATTACAGAAATGATGGTTTAGGTGCCGATCAAAGCCACACAAGTCAGGGAGGTCAAGATGGGCAAAATTGTATGGGTTGCCACCCACATGATGGCAATTTCTCGGCTTCAGGAGGAACATGTACAGCCTGCCATGCGACTGCCCGAACAAGTGAATATGGTCGTGGTGGAGTTGCACAAATTGTAGGTGCTGGTGGTGAATTTGCGAACACACAAGTTTCAAGGCACACTGCAGCAGACCCAACAGATGATGACTGCGCAGCATGTCACTTTTGTGAAACTAGTCACCCAGTAGACGCAATGAACTTAAGAGATGTTGATGCTGTTGACACTGAAAACACAGCCGATAAAGATGTGTATTGTTTAAAATGCCATGATGGATCAGCACCAACAAATATTGTAGATTACTCATATATTAATACAGCTCCTTACGACAAGTCAGCATATAGTGGTAATTTACATGACCAATCCGCAACCAACTCATGTGCATTATGCCATAACAGACATGGATCAGCAAACACAAATCTATTAACCCAAGCAACCAATTATGATGTGTGTAGAACCTGTCACGATGGTACAGGTGTAGCACCCAAATCATCCATTGATATCAATACTGCCGACAGGGCAATTCCTGGAACTAGCGGGACTTCACATCAATGGGATGTAAGTGCCAGTTCGGGGTTATACGAAACCAATGCTCCAACAGTAACAGCCCCTGGACCAACTATGTCAGCCAGACTTAGTAGTGGAAATATAGTTTGCTCAACTTGTCACGACCCACATTACAATACCAATTCCAGTTTTCTTGTTGCTGATAACTCAGCAGATGAAATGTGTAAAG
>PKTE01000343.1 GCA_002869335.1 Salinivirgaceae bacterium
CCCATTCAATTATTTTGTAAACTCCATTTGATTTTCTTCCATTCAAAAAATAACATTATTTTTGCCACAAACAGTCAAAAAACAAGTTATGTCGGAATATATGCGGCGCAAAATGCCCAACTCATTCACGCAACCAAAAGCCAAGCCCAACCAATATTCAGCAAAACAAACCAGAGAAGCTCAACTCCGGGAATTGGAGTACAATCTGAGGCCAAGGGCTCAAAACCAAACAGTACAGAAAAAAGAAGACGAAGAAACCAAAACCGAAACTGGGGAATACCAAACTCAACTCCAGGTAAAAATGGAAGATAATAGGCGGTTAAGTCAATTTGAAACCTTAGGTGAGTTGAAGGAGAAAAAAGCACCAACTGATTACGAAACCTACAAATATAAAACTCACAAGACATCTGATAAAGCTAAATTATTTTCTTTAACTGAGAAAGACGGCAAAGCTACTGTTGAAAATTTACATGAAAAGGAGAATAATTATGCCATTGAAAGTGAGATAATTCCAAAAGGACTTAAGGTGTCTATTTTGGAAACTGACCAAAGTTATTCTACAGCCTCTAAGAAAAGCAAAGAAGTTGCAAAAGTTAAGATAATTGATGATTCCAATACCGGGTGGAATGGCAGAATAGTTTGGACAACAAGAACAAATGTTTCAGCAGATGCCGGAGAAGATGGATTTTTTAAGATTACCGCAGGTGATGCAAATGTGAGAGCGGATGCCACTGAGGTTAATGGGAAGCAAAAACAAGTTCCTGAAGACACAGAAGTAATAGCTTCAGAATATAAAAAGGTAGGATGGAATTATTATTTAAAAGTATCCGATAAAAATACAAATGAGGAATATGGGTGGTTAGAAGTGGATGGGTTTAAAGACAACCTAGCCAATGTTTCATTTGGAGTTACCGAAGCAAAATATGATTCTGAAGATGAAGATCACAGCACAATTAATCAAGATGCTACAAAAACTTATGAAGAGGATGGATATGATTATACCAAATATGTGAAGAAGAATGATCAGTGTGTTTTGATTCCATTAAATTCAAAAGTTAAAATCTTTGAAACTGATGGAAAATATGTTCAAGTTAAAGGCACTGATGGTGAAATAATTGGTTGGACATCAAAAGGTAATTTAGCTAATCAAGCTAGTGATGAAGGATATTACGAAGTAACAGATGATGATGCAAGATTAAGAATAAAGCAAAGAAAATATAAAGCAAAGTCTACTAAGTTAAGTGTTGGAACATATTTGATAGAAAAAGAATTATCTACAGAAACGAGTCCTGAAGGAGCATATACCAAGATTGCCTTGACTGAAGAAAAAGATGGAGTATATTCTGAAAAAGCTAATTCAGAAGCTTGGGTAGAAACAGATCATTTAACCAGTAAATGGGCTGATGTAAAAGGTAAACATGCCACTTGGAAGGATATGAAATACACTGGTCAGATTGATTTAGTAAATATAATGGGAACGGGTAATGAAATGGAATATATGAAAGCAGATACGGATAACCCAGAGAATGACATGTATTCCAAATATAAAGATATGGCTGATGCTGCAGAAAGTGATGGAGTAACCATTGGTTTAGTAGATGGTTTTAGGACTTTTGCTGAACAAAAATATTTAGATGATCATGAAAAGGAACCAGGCTTCAATCCTGCAGCTACTCCCGGAAATTCAAAACATCAAATTGGTATTGCAGTCGATCTTAACAATAAAGATAATCAAGGGGATAATAATGTAAATAGGTGGCTAATGAAAAATTCTTATAAATATGGTTTTGTTAGAATATATAAGATGGGTAAAAGTGAGGGGCACCATTGGGAGTATCGTCCAGATGAAATCAGACTACCAGAAGAAGTTACTGTCGATGAAAAAAAATATATTCAATATTATTTTGCAACTTGGGCTCCAGATAAAAAATGGGATAACAATGCAACAGATAAATGGTATGCTACATATTTTGAAGAAGCTAAATAGGGGAATTGTTCTTAGTGCGCTTTTGTTGATTTCAATTCATTCTTTCTCACAAAAAGATACGATCCAAGCATTTTACACTAGTTATATTACTTCTAACCAGAGACTTATTGAATATTCATATTATGTCAATGCTTTGAAAAAAAATGATCCCCAAAATTCAAAGTTGGCATTTGAGAGGTATAAATCAACATTTGCTAATTCAAAAACAGGAGAAAGAGATAGTGCTGTATTAATATTTATAAGATTTCACAAATCTATTGAGTACTTTACTTACTTAGAGCACTATGCAAAACTTTTTAAAGATTACGGAGAGTTGAACCAAACTTTAATAAATCAAGAGGCCGAAAAAATCTCAATATATGGTTTCAAACCAAAATATGTTGATGGAGCTATTATTACGATAAGTATTGTGGGTTTTGTTGAAGAGCTTTTTCAAAATTTAGTGAGTGAAGAAATGAAAACATTCCTAACATTTAACACCCAACTTGAAATGGTTTCAGACACCTATTGTGAAGAAAACACCCATGAAGAATATATTAAAGTACAAGGTAATGCAATAGTTATTCTTGAAAAGTATATAAACAACCAGTCCGGTTTACTTAAAGAAAAGCTTAATAGGTATTACGTCGACTATTTTGCGCAATTTACTTTTAGTGATTACAACCCAGACTTGTGTCCTGAATATAATGCTTTTCATATTCAAGATAAAAAGCTGGAAACGGTCTTTAATCAATTTGTAAAAACAAATTCTAGTACCAAAACTGCACAGTTGATTTCTTTTCTGATAGAAAATAAAGAAAAAATAGATTTTGATGTATTATTTGAATCTATGAGACAAAAAAAATGTCCCGAAGATTTAAATTGCGATTGTAAAAACATCGATTTTAAATATAAGGGCATAGAAACTCTTATTGATTGCATGATTCATTAAAACTAACCACAAAGCCATCGCTGCTTCTTTGTGAGCCTTGTGCAAACCTTTGTGTTCCTTGTGGTTAAGATAATTCCAAACAATAAATTATCGTTTTTTCCGTATATTTATGCAAACACTAACAATTAAATTACTACCCAAATGAAAAACTTTTTATTGCCTTTACTACTAATTTCAGCGCTTGTACTTTCTACAAGCTGCAAAAAAGATGATGATGAAACTACCGAACGCGACCCCATAAGCGGAAACTGGAACCTAAAAAATGTAAGTGGAGGCTTTGGGGGCGTTGATATTGATTACACTCCCGGAGAAGTTATATGGAATTTCAACCTGAATACCAATATTTTAACTGTTCAAAAAAATATTGAGCCCACCGATCCTTCAAGTTCTTACGTAGGACTGGAAAGTGGAACCTATCCTTTTGAAATTGAGGAAAATGAAGAAACAAAAACCCTGTTTGTGAATGGGGAAGACAAGGGCTTTATTACCTTACTTGATGATGTGTTACAATTAAATGAGGGCTATATAGATGGTTTTATGAGGACTTTTGAGCGGTAAAAACATAACTTTTTTTACTGCACAGCAATGCTTGTTTCTTTATTCTTAGTAAAACATTATAATTCCTGTGGAACCTGTTTATTTCGTTCCAAATATGTTATCTGGTTATCACAATTCCCTATCATCCATCATATTTATTCAGAATAAAATATCTTATATTGCGAATCTTTAAAACCGTTAAAATCTTTAATCATGACCAAAGAAAACAAAACCATCCAATTTGGAGAAAACGTAGAAGGGTACACCATCCCTGTGTTAAACGAACGCGAAATACGAGCAACAGCAGGCATTCTGTTTCTATTTGCTTTTATTGCAATTTTGTTTGCCGGAGAAGGAAATTTTGCCCCTATTAAGTATTTCGTAATCATATTTTTAGCTGATTTTTTAATTCGTGTATTTATCAATCCTAAATTTTCGCCTACGCTAATTTTAGGCCGTTGGATTGTTCGTCGTCAAACACCTGAATATGTGGGAGCTGCGCAAAAAAGAGTAGCATGGATCATCGGAATCGGATTAGCTGTTGTCATGTTTGTATTGATGGTAATAATGAATACCTATAGTATAATTACAGGGCTAATTTGTATGATTTGTCTTCTCTTTCTATTTTTTGAATCAGCATTTGGAATTTGCCTTGGATGTATGGCTTACAGATGGTACCATGGTAAAAAAGCCCAATATTGCCCGGGCGAAGTGTGCGACATTAAAACACGTCACGATATTCAGAAAACCTCATGGAAACACTTTTTAATCGTATTGGCATTTGCAGCCTTTATAGTTCTTTCGGTGTTATTGCTAAATGATTATATCAGTATAATGCCACAGGAGCTTTTTGAAATGTTGAAAAAGTAGAAATAGAAAGTCCATAAAATACAATAAGCGTGAGTTTTAACTCGCGCTTTTTTTTAACAACCAAAATACCTCAACGTATTCTGAACCCTATTTTCTATAATTCAGAACGAATATTTATTGTGTGAAAATTGAAATTAACCTTATTAATAAAAAACTAATTTCATTTGAAATAGTTTATAACAATAGGTGTAAATCTATAAATAAAAAACTATGGCAATAAAACACAAAAGACTAGGAAATCACGGAGTGTTGGTAAGTAATATTTGTCTTGGCACAATGAATTTTGGGTGGCACACAAGCGAAGAAGAGAGCTTCAAAATAATGGATAGAGCCTTAGAGTTAGGCATCAACTTTTTTGATACAGCTGATGTGTATGGATGGACTGTAGAACATGGATACACCGAAGAAATTGTAGGTCGATGGCTTGCGCAGGGAGGTGGCCGACGTGATGCCATCGTATTGGCAACCAAAGCATATAATCCGGTTGATCGCAAAGCAAACCTTCCCGAGGTAAATAGTGATGGAAGAAGTCTAAGTGCTTATAAAATCCGCAAACATTGTGAAGGCAGCCTAAAAAGGCTCCAAACCGATCATATAGACTTATATCAAATGCACCATATAGACCGTGATTGCCCATGGGATGAAACATGGTATACTTTTGACACTCTAGTAAAGCAAGGAAAGGTTACATACGTGGGATCAAGTAATTTCGCAGGCTGGGATATTGCTACGGCATGTCAGGAGGCATCGAAACGTGGTATGATGGGGTTGGTTAGCGAGCAAAGCATTTACAATCTTAGTAACCGCATGTTAGAATTAGAAGTAATACCTGCATGTAAACATTATGGCATGGGTCTTATTCCCTGGAGTCCGCTAGGAGGAGGTATTTTAAGTGGGGCACTTGAGAAGTTGAAGGCTGTAAGAAGCGCCGAGCCGGAACAAGCCAAACAAATAGAAAAAAAGAAAAAGCAGTTAGAGCAATACGAATTATTTTGCAAGGAAATAGGACATCCCCCAGCAGAAGTTGCGTTGGCATGGTTACTTCATAATCCAATTGTAACAGCACCAATTGTAGGGCCACGAACTTTGGAACAATTAGAAAGTGCTGTTAGAGCAGCCAGCATAAAGTTAGACAAAGAAATACTCAAAAAGCTAGATGAAATATTTCCAGGTCCGGGTGGCGAAGCACCAATGGCATATGCATGGTGATCATTTTATAAAACTACTTGGAGTAGTCGAATTTAAGGTAAATTCCAGTACATCATATTAATTTTAGTACCGTTTTTTGAAACTATTTTGAACTGTCATCGTTTAGGACAAAGTTGAAAATTGTTATTTTTATTATTTGGCATCTAATTAAATGAAATACACATCAAATTGAAAAAAAAGAAAAAGTTTATTGATGTTATTTTAGGAAAAGAAGGTGAGTTTTCTTTGCAAGAAAGAATTTATAATTCACTGTTTTTTATTTCAGCACTTTTATTAGTTGTTTTTTTCATTACTGACATCCTACAAGAATCTGATTTTAAAATATATATCGCATCTTTAACAGGGTCGATTTTTTTCGTTTCTCTTTATTTTCTCTCTAGAAAACTGAAGATATATAAACCATTAATTCATTTATTTAATTTCATAATAGTTGTCGCATTTGTCTATCTATGGTATTATGGTGGTGGTTTAAATGGTGTGGCTTTAATAATTATGGTGCCAATGCTTGGTGTAATTCCTGTGTTTGTAAGCGGATTTAATAGAATATTTGGAGTTGCCTTTCTTACTGCAATTAGTATCACACTTCTTATAATTGAGATACACAATCCAGACTTTGTTCAGTTTACTGAGCATAAGCAAATATTTCTTATAGATAAATTTGTGACGGCTCTTCTAATTTCTTTTTCTATTTTAGGTGTTGTGTTTCTCATATTACATGGCTACAACAAAGAGCATCAAAAAGTAGTTGAACTCAACAAATCAAAAGACAAGTTGCTTTCTATTATTGCCCATGATTTAAAAAACCCTGTAGGAACGCTTAATAAACTAACCAATCTTTTATTGGAAAGGCATGACAAATTTGATAGTAATCGCAGGGCTGCAATTATTAGTTCGATGGTTGAATCTACTGAAGGGACCTACAATTTGCTCGAGAATTTGTTGATGTGGGCTCGGTCTGAATCCGGAAATATCGAATTAAAAAAGGAAGACATTAAAGTAAAGGAGCTTATTGAAAATTCGGTTCTGCTTTTAAAAGAAAGTGCCAATCAAAAAAAGTTGAAAATTAATCTTGATGTTGAAGAAGACCTTTCTATTTATGCAGACAGAAATATGCTTGACACAATTATTAGAAACTTAATATCCAATTCGATCAAGTTTTCTGAGGAGAACCAGGAAATTTTAGTCTTTGCAATTCAATCTATTGATGAAGTTGAAATAACTGTAAAGGACTATGGTATTGGTATGAGCAAGAGCTTTCAGGAAAACCTGTTTTCAAAAGAAAAGACAACAAGCACCAGAGGAACAAATGAAGAAAGTGGAACCGGTTTTGGCCTAAAACTTTGTAAGGAATTTGCAAGGCTCAATGATGGAAAAATCTCGGTAAACAGCAAAGAAGGGGTTGGGACTGAAATAACTGTTTATATCCCTAAAATGAGCTAAATCCCCATTGACTTTTATAAATACTTATTATCAAATTTGCTGGGATTTGATACCTTTGAGACAAATTAAACGCAATGAAAAAAATACTCCTACTTTTAGCCGAAGGATTTGAAATATACGAAGCCAGTGTTTTTATTGATGTAATGGGATGGAACTATCTTGAAGGTGACCATTCAACAGAATTATTCACATGTGGACTAAGAAAAGAGATTAAAAGCTCTTTTGACCAAAACTTTATCACAGACTTTACAGTTGATGAAATCGACCTAAACTCGTTTGATGCATTGGCTATACCCGGAGGTTTTGAAGAGTATCGATTTTACAAAGATGCCTATAGTGAACCATTTTCTCGCACAATAAAACATTTTACAGATGCAGGAAAAATGGTTGCCACAATTTGTGTTGGGGCACTTCCTTTAGCAAAAACAGGAGTGTTGAAAAACAAGAATGCTACTACATATAACTCACCCAAACGCAGAGAGGCACTGAAAGATTTTGGAGCAAATGTATTGCATCAACCCATTGTTTTTGAAGATAATATTATTACTTCCTGGAATCCTTCCACAGCAGTAGATGTTGCCTTTCTTTTACTTGAGCACTTAACATCCAAAGAAAACGCTGAAAATGTAAGGAAACTGATGGGGTTTTAGAGCATCGTTATGGTGCACAAAACAGGTGAACCGCATTATCAAAAAATAATTTTAAAAACCACAATGTACAACAGGAATGCACGGAGATCACAAAGTATTCGCTCCTTCTTTGTGTGCATTGTAACTACTTTGTGTTCCTTGTGATTAAATATTATTGTAAACATCTGATGATTTTTGCATAGCGCTTTACGATTTCTCTGTATTCTTTGCGTGAGACATTGCAAACGTTACCGCTGAAAAACAGACAAATACTTCCCTAATCCTTAACATTTACCCGATTATTCGGTTAATTTTGTATGAACCACATTAACTGAAAAAAATGATAAAACCCGGAATAGTACAAAAAGATCCATGGCTGGAACCATTCCAGGAAAAGATCATTTATCGAAATCAAAAATATCTGAACAAACTTGCCTGGATTAATGAGCAATTTGGATCGATAAAAGAATTTGCTTCGGCACATCATTCTTATGGGTTACATAAAACAAAAAATGGATGGGTTTTTCGCGAAAATGCCCCAAATGCCGCAGCCATTTATCTAATTGGTGATTTTAATAATTGGGAGAAATCTGAAGTCTATCAACTTAAAAGTATTGGATTTAATAATTGGGAAATATCACTTCCCGAGAAAGCAATAAAGCATCTCGATAAATACAAACTACTTATTGAATGGGAAGGCGGATCAGGAGAGCGCCTGCCAGCTTATGTAGACTATGTAGTTCAAGACGAGGAAACTAAAATATTCTCTGCGCAGGTTTGGGCACCTGGCAAAACTTATCAATGGAAACATAAATCCCCAAACACCAAAGACCGCGCACCATACGTGTACGAGTCGCATGTGGGCATGGCTACCGAAGAGGAGCGTGTTGGCACTTATCGTGAATTTGCTGATGAGGTATTACCTCGCATTAAAAAAGCAGGCTACAGTGCAGTGCAGTTAATGGCCGTGCAGGAGCACCCTTATTACGGTTCATTTGGTTACCATGTATCAAACTACTTTGCACCCTCATCACGTTTTGGAACACCCGACGATTTAAAATACCTCATCGATACAGCTCACGGAATGGGATTGGCCGTAATTATGGATATTGTGCATTCGCACGCCGTAAAAAACGAAAACGAAGGCCTTGGAAGATTTGATGGCACAACTTACCAATATTTTCACGATGGTTATCGTCGTGAACATGCAGCATGGGATTCACTTTGTTTTGATTACAATAAAACAGAACCATTAAGATTACTCCTTTCCAATTGTCGTTACTGGATCGAAGAGTTTAACTTCGATGGTTATCGATTCGATGGCGTTACAAGTATGCTATACCTCGACCATGGCTTAGAGCGTTCATTTACCTCTTACGACCAGTATTTTGACGAGGGAGAAGACGAAGATGCAATCACATATCTTATGCTAGCCAACCATGTTATCAAAGAAACCAACCCAAACACATTTACAATAGCAGAGGACATGAGTGGAATGCCCGGACTTGCCGCGCCTTTGGAGGAAGGTGGTTATGGTTTCGATTTCCGTTTGGCCATGGGTATCCCCGATTACTGGATTAAGCTCATCAAAGAGTATCCGGATGAACAATGGCCAGTTGGATCTATTTACCATGAACTAACGAATAAGCGACCTGAGGAAAAAACAATTGCTTATGCCGAAAGCCACGACCAGGCATTGGTGGGAGATAAAACTATCATTTTCCGCCTCATCGACAAGCAAATGTACTGGCATATGGACAAAGCCTCCGTAAACCTTGAGGTTGATCGTGGAATGGCACTACATAAAATGATTCGCCTAATTACACTTGCCACATCGGGAGATGGCTACCTGAACTTTATGGGTAATGAATTCGGGCATCCTGAATGGATAGATTTCCCGCGCGAGGGAAATAACTGGAGTTATAAATATGCCCGCAGGCAATGGTCGCTCTGTAAAAACAAAAAGCTGCGCTATCACTATTTGTCCGATTTCGATAAAACCATGCTGGAAGTTTGCCGAAAAGAAAAAATTCTAATGCAAGATTATTGCAATCATATTCACGATCATGAGAGCGATCAGGTTTTAATATTCTCGCGTGGAAACTTATTTTTCGTGTTCAACTTTAACCCGACGCAATCATTCACTGATTACGGTTTTAAGGTACCCGCTGGTGATTACAAAATGGTTTTAAATACAGATAATAAACATTTCGGAGGTTTTGCCAATGTGGATGAAAGCATCATATACAAGGCACAGCAACTTCCAGAAGCTAAGTCAGATGACCCACATTATCTTAAATTATATATTCCCAGCCGAACCGGAATGGTATTAAAACACACAGGAAATTCCTAGCAACAAAAAACACATAGCTCTAAATGCGTTTATTTCTTCAGTTCTTAAGAATAAATGGCGATTAAATTATGGTTGAAGCTTATTAAAAACTAAATTTACATGCCCAAAAAATTTGTGATTTATGCTTCAGGGAGTCCCATTTCATAAAATAAAAACGCTTGAAGATCTAAAGAAATACGATGCGTTATATAAAGAGGTCTTAAGAGTTGCTCAATTTGAATCAGAAGTTGAGCTAGGGGTCAATCCTAAAAGCCTTGACCAGGCTGATGTTACGTATCTATCGGAAAACGACGCAGGATATATCAACGACGTCTATAAACTGGTTGCGAAGCGATTAAATAATAATAAATGGTTGGTTAAAACCGTAAAAATTATAGAAGAAAAATTTCTGGCAAGCCCAGATTCTATAAAAGGAGTTAAATTTGACAATGAATTATTTAAAGGAAGTAAGGGAATTTTAGAAGATTATCTCAAAGAAAAAAACAAAGACTCATAAAACTTCGCCCCTGATTTTAAGATTCTCGCATTAAGAAAATAACTATTCATCATACATTTGAACCTTTTACATATAAATTTCGTTTTTAATATATAACATTGTATATTTAGCACTAGAAAAATAGCTAAAATTGGGGATAAAAAAGGGAATTATCATTCATGGTCCGTATTTTGTAATAAGTTAATTACCAATACTTTTAAATGATAGGAAAAGCAACATATCGGAGAATTAGGTCAGTTCAGCAGCTGAGAAAGGACGCAACTTTGTATAAAAAAGTCTTGCGTATTGCTCAGTTTGAATCTGAGGTTGATATGGGTGTAAATCCTAAAAATTCTGACCAGGCTGATGTAAGCGCACTTACTGAAGCTGATTTTGGATATATTGGTAAAGTTTGCTTTCTGGTTGAAAAACGACTCAATAATCCCAAATGGGTCATAAAAACAGTTGATGAAGTAGAGAATAAATTCAAATCGAAATCAAATCTATCACGAGGCATTCGTTACAACGACGAGTTATTTAAAGCCAACCGCGGCATCCTCGAAGACCACTTGCATTCTTTAGAAAGCCACTAAACCTTCTTACATTTAAAAATTAACCATTAAGCACTTCGGCATGCTCAGCATAAAAAGTGAAGTGTCATTAAGATCTTTGTTTTTGCTTCTTAACCAATCTTAATGTCTTAAGGGTTCAAATAAACAGTAATCCATTTAAATCCTTAACCATTAAGGAGTGAAGTATCATTAAGCTAATTGATCATACTTCTTAACTTATCTTAATGGTTCAAATAAACAGTTACCCAATTAGATCCTTAACCATTAAGGAGTGAAGTGTAATTAAGCTAATTGATTATACTTCTTAACTAATCTTAATGTCTTAATGGTTCAAATAAACAGCAATCCAATTAAATCCTTAACCATTAAGGAGTGAAGTGTCATTAAGGGCTTTGATTTATTCTTCTTATCTAAATCTTAATGTCTTAATATGGTTTACAACTATTTGTTAGGCAACTTTTTAAAATATTCATTCACAAAAGGCTTCATCGCTTCAGTTATATTCATCACATTAAAATTTATGAGCAACCCCTGTGGTATTTGAAGTAATTTCATGTAAGTCATTAATTGAGCTTCATGAATTGGTAGCAATTGATCAATGGCCTTTAATTCTACAATAAGCGTATCATTTATTAAAAGGTCCAAACGCAAATTTGCTTCAATATCAATCGAATCATAAACAACTGGAACACTAACCTGTTGCTTCACTTCGTAACCACTTTTAAGTAATTCGTGTTTTAAACATTTCTCATAAACGCTTTCCAATAATCCGGGACCAAGTGCTTTGTGGACTTTAATAGCCATTCCGGTAACTTCATAAGATAGATGAGTTACATCTGCTTTTGTTTTGTAATATTCCATTGGTAATATACTGTAATACTTGTTTCAAGTGTAAAAATAATAAAAATTCACTGTTCGGAATGTTAAGAGTTAATAATAACCATTTTGACGCACTTGCCGAACCACCACCCTCTAAATACCTAACAACCGGCCCATTACAACCCATGCAGACCCATTAACTAATCTTAATGTCTTAATGGTTCAAATAAACAGTTATCCAATTAAATCCAAAACCATTAAGGAGTGAAGTGTCATTAACGGCTTTGATTATACATCTTAATTAATCTTAATGTCTTAATGGTTTAATAAAAAATAACAGCGATTACATTTCAGCACGATACTCTTTGTCCTCTACTCTCAACACTTTGCCTAAAATTTTTTCTTAACTTCTCTTAATGCCTTAATGGTTTAAAAAAATTATATTTGCTTAGCTCATTAAAACATATCTTGAAAACAATGGAAAAGTTCCTCACAAAATATCTCTCACTAATTCTTCTTGGGGTTGTCGTTATTATTACATTAACTACATTATTTCGCGTGCCTGATAATCTTGAAAAGGCTGTGGAAAAAATCACAAAAGCAGAACGGAAAATAGATTCATCTATACATATTCTGAAAGGACAAAGTATTTATCTCGACTCACTCATTAAAATCAATGAAGACCTTCTTTATGAATTGGATTCACTCAAAAAATCAAATGCCATAATTTCTACATCTATCAACAAAAAACTTAATACAGCCAAATGGTATTTGCAGAAAATAAAAGCAGATATTGAAAAGTTTCCCAACAATTTTGACAACATCCATTAAACCAGTACCATGAAAACGATTTACTTTATAACGCTCCTTTTACTCACACAACTTGCTTTCGCACAGGATATTATTGAAATCCCAAAACAATCAAAAGATACTGTTGACATTGATACAATAATTCATCAGGATAATTACTTGCTCAAGGTAGAGCTTGACACGCTTTTTATAATTAACACTCGAGGTGTGAAGCAATATCAAAACGTGCTTCAGGAGTATCATAAACTACGGAATAAATACAATGATGTCGATAGTGTAATGAATATTTTGGGCGATGTGGGAAGTGAATTTGAAACACTCAACCAAAACATTCAAGCACTGGAAAACAAATATGAGCAAAGTTTGCTGAAAAATATCGAAAACAATAAAATGCTCATCGAAGAAAACACACGCATTAGCAAAGACCTGGAATCAGCCATTGAAAATCTTACCGAAGCCAAAACAAAAATTAAAAACGAACGCTGGAATTCAATGGGCAAAAAATTACTTTGGGGTACCGGAGGTATTATTGTAGGTACACTAGTTGGCGGAACACTCATTGCCTTAAGCAACTAACAAAGAACTTTTTTCCTAAATTTTACGAATTTTTCTTAAGCATTAGTGAAAATTAAACCTTAAATTATCTTTTGCAAATTAAACCTTTTACACATACAAGTATCTAACTAGTTGAATATTAATTAAATTTAGATCGTCTAAGAAGGGTAAAAACAAAGATTAAACATATTCATTTTTAGTTTGTTGTATTGTCGAAAATCAATCATCATGAAAGTAAAAATTATAATTTTTCTCATTACTTATTTCTTATTTTTCTTTAATCAAAATGCTTTTGCACAGTTAGAGAAACTAACTCTGAAAAAAGCCATAGAACACACTTTGGCAGAGAATCCGGTCATCAAACAAATGGAAGCTCAGCTTAAAGCTAAACAAGCAGAATGGAAAGGTTTAACCGGTATTCACGACCCGGAACTTATCCTCATGAAAGAAGGAATTAGCAACAATACTGATCCTGCGTTTTCTGAGCAGCGCATTGGTATTTCACAATCTGTTGACTTTCCTCTTACATCCGTTTATCGAGTGAAAAAAAGTAAGAGCGAAGCAGCATCACTACAACTTCAGCTTGAGGCTGCAAAAAGAGATGCCATTTATGAAGTGAAACTAGACTACATTAATCTTCTTTATACCATTAGCTATAAAAATTTGGCCGACGAACAAAAAGAATTAGCCAACAACCTTGCTGAAGCAGTAAAAACAAAAGCACAAGCAGGAGCAGGAAATGGAATGGATCAATTGAAAACAGAAATTCAACTCAGTCAGGCAGAAAACGATATTGAATACGCCAAACGAATTTTACACGAAGCGCGGTATAACCTATTCAATACCATGGGCTTAGATGTAGAAGATCAAAAGTACACAATCGTTTTTTCGGATACACTTAGAACAAAAGACGAAAAAATAGCTCAACATGTTGCTTTAGATTATGTCGACAAAGATCCATATTACGAAGCAATTTTAAAAGAAACTGAGGCTGCTGGATTTGGAGTAAAAGAAGCTAAAAGCGAATATTTACCCAATCTTAATTTCAGTCTCTATACACAAGACTACGGCGATGGCTTTGGATACACTGGGTTCGAAGTTGGTGTAAGTATTCCATTATGGTTTGCTTTTAACCAAAGCAGTAAAATTCAACAAGCCAAGTATAAAAAAGAGGCCCTCGAATGGCGCAAAAAAGAAGTTCACCTCGATATGAAATTGCAATTTGAGCATGCGTGGCATAATTATTCAGCTAGTCGCAATAACATGATGCGATTTAAAGAAACAATCAGCTCAAAATCTACCGAATTAAAAAATCTAACTTTTGAAGCTTATCAGCTAGGCGAAATTGACTTACTCAATTTGCTCAATGCACAGCAAATATATCTGGATACGCGCAAAAGCTATCTAACAGCACTGCGCGACTACTATTTGCAAATTATTAAGCTTGAAAAATATATGAATACAGAAATTGTATATTAATCTGAAAAAATCACATTATGCGAAAATATTTACCTGTAATCATCACACTCATCTTTTTCTTTGGCGCATGCCAGTCCGAAAAAGAGAACAATGTAACACCTGAGGTGGGTACTCCACCATCGTTGCAAAAAGAGGCTTCAACCCAAAACACCATTCAACTATCTGAAAAAGAGGTTGCTGAATTGCACATTGAAACACAAAAAGTAGAAAGTGTCGTTTCTAATTTCAAAATTATTGCTCCGGGAATGGTAGAACCCCATCCGGAATATTCAAGTATCATTAGCGCTCCTATAGACGGTCGTGTTGCTAATATATTAGCTTTCGAAGGAGATTTTGTGCGCAAAGGACAGGTTATTCTACAAATGGAAAGTTTAACATATGGTACTTTGGTGGCTGACTATGTACAGGCTAAATCAGAGGAGAAATACCAGGAGAGTCGATTAGACCGCATGCAAAAGCTGGTAGAGAAAAACATTAATTCGGCCAGCGATCTGGAAAAAGCACGTGCCGATTACCAACGATCTGTTGCCGGAGTAAATGCAGCTTATTCAAAACTGAAAGCCATCGGAGTAGCTAATAACGACATTGAAAAAATGCAACCCGGTCAAAAAATAACGCCTTTACTCAACATTTACACTCCATTGAGTGGTCGTATTGATCAACGCAAAGTAGAAAAAGGAGAAGCAGTGAATGCATACGAAATGCTAGAACGCATTATAAATCCTAATCAGGTAATGGTAAGAGCATATCTCTCACCAGAAGATGGACAATTCCTCAAAAAAGGAGACAAAGCCACCATTATGCGACGCGACAATGAAAACACCCAAATAACCGGAAAAATTACAAGCATAAATCCAGGTTTAGATGAGGCAAACCGGTCCATAGTTGCCAATATTCCACTTAACGTAAAAGGAAACTGGCCATTCCCAGGATCAAGTGCCCGTGTTGAAATTGAAACCAATACACCTGCTCCTGTTATTATGGTTCCAATGACCGCCGTTACCTATGATGGAGAACAACCCGTTGTTTTTGTGAAATTATCTGATAATCAGTACGAAAAACGGGTTTTACAAATTAGTGAACTAAAAGAAAACTACGCTGTGGTTCAGGAAGGACTTCTATCTGGAGAATCAGTAGCAGTTACGCAAATTTTCACATTAAAAGCATTATCACGTTACGAGAAATTTGCTGAGTAAATCATTCATTGTAAGATCCTAACCCAAAAGATATGTTCGATAGAATTATTCATTTTAGTGTTCGTCAAAAATTTGTTGCATTAGCCCTCGTAGCCTTAATGGCTGTGGGTGGTGTTTCAGCACTTTTGAAAATACCAATCAACTCATTACCTGATGTTACACCTGTACAAGTATTGGTAATTACCAAAGCGGGACGCTACTCTCCTTACGATGTAGAAAAATTGGTTAGCTACCCCATTGAAACAGCCATGAACGGGCTGCCTGATATCAAGGAAGTGCGATCCATTTCACAATTTGGTTTGTCGGCTGTAACGGTTGAATTTGAGGAGAATACCGATATTTATTTTGCCCGTCAAATGGTTAGCCAACGACTGCAAACCGTTCAGGATGAACTACCTCAAGGTGTATCAACGCCCCAACTTGGACCTATTTCAACAGCATTAGGCGAAATATATCAATATGTGGTAAAAAGTGAAAAACATAGTTTGACCGAACTGCGTGAATTACAGGACTGGCTCATTGCACCTCAACTCAAAACGATTAAAGGAGTTACAGAAATAAACTCTTTCGGAGGGTTTGTTAAACAATACGATGTAATTATACAACCCGGCAAATTACGGAACTACGGAATTGGGCTAAAAGACGTAACCGAAGCCATTGAACAAAACAACAGCGTAGCAGGAGGAAACTATCTGGAGCATAACAGAGAACAATACATTGTGCGTGGATTTGGCCAAATTAGCAAAGCTGACGACATTAAAAACATCATCGTTGCCCGTATCAATAACAAACCTGTTTACATACGAGATATTGCCGATGTAAAACTGGGCAGGCAAATTCGCCAGGGTGGTGTAACCAAAGACGGAAAAGGAGAAGTTGTAACCGGAATCATTATGATGCTTCGTGGCGGAAATGGTAGAAAAGTTATCTCCAACATAGAAGAAAAAATGGCTGTAGTTAATAAAAGCTTACCAGATGGCGTTGAAATTGAAAAATTTTATGACCAATCAGACCTTATCGATAGAACTACAAGTACCATTTCTACTAACCTTATTGAGGGTGGATTTTTGGTAATCGTTATATTACTGCTCCTACTTGGAGAAATTACCGGTGCGCTTATCGTTGCACTAGTAATACCGTTGTCCATGCTCTTTGCCTTTATTGGCATGCAATATTTCGGACTGGCGGCCAACTTGATGAGTCTGGGAGCCATTGACTTTGGTATGGTAGTAGATGGATCTGTTGTAATGGTTGAAAATATAGTAAACCGAAGGCAAAAAAGGCCAGAGGAAGACAAAGACATCAATGACACAGTAGAAAAAGCGGCTAAACAGGTTGTACGACCCATATTTTACGGGGTTTTGATCATCTTGATGGTGTATGTACCCATTATGACCTTTGAGGGCATGGAAGGTATCCTATATCGCCCAATGGCTATTACAGTTGCTGCCGCAGTATTTGGCTCACTGTTATTGGCTTTGGTTTATGTGCCGGCAATATCAGCGCTTGTGTTTAGAAAAGGAGTGAAAACCCGCAGAAACAGAATTGTTGAATGGTTGCGTCCTAAATATAAATATTTTCTTGAAAAATATCTGGAGCGTAAACTAATTGTCATTTCAACAGCATTGGTAATTTTTGCTTTTTCAATGGTTATTATGTTCCGCCTGGGAAGTGAGTTTTTACCAGAGCTGGATGAAGGAAGTATTTTGGTAGAACAAGTGAGAATGCCTTCAGTTACACTGGAAGAATCCATGGAAAATGCCAACTGGTTTGCCGGACAATTAATGGCAAATATTCCTGAAATTGAAACAGTTGTGCCCAAAACAGGCCGATCAGATCTTGCTAATGACTGGATGGGTGTGCACCAAACCGATGTGTGGGTGCTCTTGAAACCAGAAAGTGAATGGCGCAAGGGGATAACCAAAGAAAAAATTGCAGAGGAAATAGAACCATATCTACAAACAGAGCCCGGGTTGGCATACAATTTCACTCAACCTATCGCCATGCGGGTTGATGAATTAACAAGCGGTGTAAAAAGTGACCTGGCCATCAAAGTATATGGAGAAGATCTCAATACACTTAGCGAAATTGGCAAAAGACTTTCAACAGTAATACGCAATTTACCCGGCACCGACAATCATTACGTAGAAGAACCCATTGGACAGCCCTACCTTAACCTAATAGCTGACCGTGAGGCAATTGCATCATTTGGTTTGAATGTAAATGCTGTACAAAAAGTAATTGAAACCGGCATTGGAGGACAATCAGCCGGACAGGTTTATGAAGGTCAGCGCCGATTTGATATTATGCTACGTTACCCGGAAGCACTCCGTGATAAATTTGAAAAAATCATGGAAGTTCCAGTACAATTGCCCAACGGGGATTTCATTCCATTAAAGCGTGTAACAAAAATACAAGCACAAGAAGGACCACGTGAAATTCAGCGTGAAAATGGATGGCGTCGCCTCATTGTGGGAATCAACATTGATGGTATTGACATGGGAACGTATGTAGATAACCTTCAAAAAGCCATCGATGAACAAGCTGCAATACCTGCTGGCTATTTCTTAGAATATGGCGGTACATTTGAAAATAAACAGCGCGCCATGAACCATTTATTACTGGTAGTTCCGCTTTCACTATTTATCATACTAGGATTGCTTTACCTCAACTTTGGTCACATGCGTTTTGCATTACTAATATTGCTCAACCTACCGTTTGCCCTTTCCGGAGGTGTATTTTTCTTATGGATGAGAGATATGTACCTGTCTGTTTCGGCAAGTATTGGGTTTGTAGCACTTTTTGGAGTTGCAGTTCTGAATGGTATAGTCCTGGTGGATCATATCAATCAAATGCGCAAAGAAGGATGGTCACTTACAAAAGCCGTAATTGAAGGCTCTGTAGACCGTTTACGTCCCGTACTGATGACTGCATTGGTAGCCAGTTTAGGATTTATTCCGATGGCATTTAATACCGGTCCGGGATCTGAAGTGCAACGTCCATTGGCGACTGTTGTAATTGGTGGTTTGGTAACATCGACCTTACTCACACTGTTTGTATTACCTACTATTTACAATTGGATGGAAAAAAGAAGACGCCCAGAACCAACATCAGAAAAACAAGTAGCAACAGGGACACTATAAAAACTAACCATTAAGAAGTTAAGAATCATTAAGAGCTATTTTTCAATGCCTTAACTATCCTTAACTTCTTAATGGTTTATAATTCTTACTCCGCTTCCACTTCCCTAATTAGCTTCATATTTGCCTTTTCAATTTCAGTTAGGAAGTCGTTCACATTTTTATGCTCCGGTGTATACCAATCCTGGCTTTTGAAATATTTATCCATTTCGCCACCCTCTTTGAAAATGTAACCATAACGGGCAAAAATTTCGTTGCGCATGATTTTGAGATCGTGTTTTGATAATAGCTGTAATTCTCCCACAATTAAAATTCGCATAGACCCTTGTGGATATTTCCCAACCGCAGCCTTGTTTATGTATTCTTCAAATGAATCTTTTACGTTAATTTTATCAAAAGTGCTTCCATTATATTTATACAAATTGTTGCCAATAATTAAAAATCCTCTTTCAATTGAGATTTCTTCTCCTTTTTTAATAGTAGAGATTGAATAGCCAGAAAATTCTGCCTTTTCGAAAGCTTTTTTATTTCCATCAAACTTAATAAGCAAAAAGTTCTTATCTGAATCATATTTTAGTATTAATGCATCATTTGAATGCAGGAGGTTAAATAATTGATAGTCAGTTGTTTTTGATGTTTTGGTTTATATTATCGTAATATGATCTACAGAATAAAAAACATCTTCGAATTCCAAATCCATTTCTTCTCCTCCATTTGGAGGAACACGAGCCATCATTCGGTCATATTGTTCAATCAATTTACCATC
>PKTE01000344.1 GCA_002869335.1 Salinivirgaceae bacterium
AAGCTATAAGGTTGAGGAATCCGCGAGTTAAATTATTTTGCCCCGATCATGTTCAGCTAAAGCTTTACTATGACGGGATTAAAAGGTGCAAGAGTTTAGAAGGTCGCTTAAAATGCTAAGCCAAGCCCTTCCGCCAGCACTCGGATTAAAATTTTGCTTCGTTTTTGGGGCATCAAAAATGAAGAGCCAGTCGGCTTGAGACAAAGGGAATTAATCAATGAAACTAAAAATTTGTAATCGAGGTGTTTATTAATATTATCAATCCATCAACTTTTCAATGTGATCCCTATTTCTTTTAGTTCAAATTGGTTTATTCGTTCCATAAACTTTTCTATCTTCGCAAAAACGAAGTGAAAACATGAAGCAGTCTGAATTTATCCCAATTTCCCAATGGGCGGAAAATGATCGTCCTCGTGAAAAACTTTTAAATAAAGGAGTGAGTGCATTGTCTGATGCAGAATTGATTGCAATACTGCTTGGTTCTGGATCCAGAAATGAAAGCGCAGTTGAGTTAGCTAAACGGATTTTAAGGCAGGCTGATAATAGCTTCCATAAACTGGCTCGTTTTTCTTCTGAAGCATTTTGCCAATTTCAAGGTGTAGGTACTGCTAAAGCAGTTACACTTGTTGCAGCAATGGAGATTGCGCGAAGGCGAAGCCTGTCCAACCGGGATGAAGCTATGCGGATTCGTAGCAGTGGAGATGCGTTTGAATTAATGGCTCCAATTCTGAAAGACCTAAGCCACGAAGAGTTTTGGGTAATTTTATTGTCTCAGGCAAATAAAGTTATTGCCCAGAAAAAAATAAGTATGGGTGGTATTGCTGGTACAGTTACAGATGTGCGAATCATAATGAAGGAGGCTGTATTAGTCTCTGCGCCAGCTATTATTTTGGCGCATAATCATCCCTCGGGAAATATTGAGCCCAGTTTTGCCGATGAGAATATTACTAAAAAAATAAAAGAAGGAGCTGCTTTATTGGATATTCGCGTGTTGGATCATATAATTGTTGGAGGCGATTCTTATTATAGCTTTGCCGATGAGGGAAAACTTTAATTTTAAGTGAAAATATAATCGCCATCACCATCCTGAAATTGATATTGACCTGGGTTTTCAATTGGAAATGATGCGTAAATTCCCATATGAAAAGGCTTATGATAAATAAAAGGCATCTTATGGGCAATAATCTCCTGACTTAACTCACGATCAAGAATTGTAAGTGTTTTAGCTTTTGTAGTGTAGCATAAATCTAGAATAGCTTTAGCAGCCAGTTTGATATTTGTGCATGAATAGTATGACAATTTTATGCTGCTTTCGCGCTCCATCAATATTAACCAGGCATTATCATTTTGCTTAGATACATGGAGAAAGTGATATTTAAAATCATTAGTGTAAAAACTAAATGGATAATCGTAATTGAAATATTCTTTATTAGTAGTTAACCACGGAAAATTAAATATCCATTCGAAATCTTTTTGCTCTCTATTGAATAAGCTTTGCCTATTTTGAATGTTTTTAATAAAATTTTTAGGCAGTTGTTTTTTATGTTCTTCTATCTTAATTGATCTGTCTGTATGGTAAGTTGCTCTTTTAAACCTTGCGAATATTGAAATCAATAGGTTTGAGAAAGGCTTTATAAGCATCATAAAAAAGCTTTTTTTCTTTATAAAATCATTAATGTTGATTTTACCATAGAAACGTCTTCCTTCCCTTTCAGTCACAATTTTAAATTTACCCGAATTTGAATATAGTAAATGTGATTCAGGAGCATAATTCGTATATATTATTTTTTGGTTGTAGTCTTTTATAATTTCATCTAAAAGAAGTTTTGAATAACCTTTTCGTCTATAATTTATTTTTGTAAAGCTGCCGCTAAGCCATGCAATTTTTTCTTTTTCGTCGTTTTTATATATGAAATCAGGAATGACTGTTCTGAAACAAACAAGTTCTTTGTTCAAAAGCAGCATGTATACCACCGGATCATTCGGTACACTTCTTGGATTATTAATGTAAGATAAAGCTCTGTCTGGTGATACGGGTTTGGTGTTTAGGTTTTTAAAGAAATCACTCTCAATGAATTCGGACAACTCTTTGATTGATATTTTTTTTATGTAAATGTTTGCTGTCATCCTGTTTATATTAGTTTCTATGAACTGTATTTCCACCTAAAATAGCTCTTATTTTATAATAGAAATGTTCGTATTTAAATATTTGAATCGCAGTATTTAAGCTTTTGGGCTCCATCGGAATTCTTTGAAAATGGGATGGGAAAACATCATGTTTTAATCCGGCTGTTCCCAGCGATATGTCTATAATATTTTTGTTCTTTGCTTTTTCAAGTAACTTATTGCTAATTCCATGATCCGTATACGGAAATGCAAATGCCTTTATTGAGGGGTTAATATGCTCATTGACCCATTCCATGCTTTTTTCAATTTGTTTGTATTGCTCTTCAAAGGATATTTTGTAAAACTCAGGATGATCCATACTGTGCCCGCCAATTAGAAACCCGTCATTGTGCAAAGATTTAATCTCTTCTAGAGTCATGTAAGGGTTGTTTTTTAGCGACCATTCTTCAATATCAAACCCTTTGGACTTTGCTATTTCTTCCAATGATTTACTATTCTCGTAGTTTCTATACTTTGAAGAAAGGTTGCTTTCAGAAGTTTTTAAAAGTTCATATGTAAAACGATGATATATTTTATCATTATTTACAAATGTAGGATTGATGAAAAATGAGGCCGGAATGCCTTTTTCTTTTAAAATAGGAGCAATATTAGTGTAGCATGACTTTAAACCATCGTCAAAACTAAAGTGAATGGAGTCTTTTTGGTTTGTTTGCCTTGTGATTTCTTCTAAGCTTACTGGTTTATAGTGTTTTAGTAAAAACTCCAAATCCTCACGAAAAGCATCAACAGATTTTACTTTATATCCAGTGATGAAACTTGGTTGATGATTTTCAATAGTATGATATAAGACAATGGTAGGTGGATGATTGTCCTTCTTTTGAATGGAGCCTGGCATTATATTGCTCGTGTGGCGTATTATATGTCTGATAAAGTTCTTCACTTCATGAAATATTTTAAAATTGGGATTGTATTCCGTTTCGCAATGGTGTAATATTCAGGTTCAGCACCAAAACGACTAAAAAAAGTAGCTACTCCGTCAATTGTAGACCCCTCGAAATCCAATGTTAATTCCTGTCCGGCGTATTTAGAAATAATGTTGTCTATTATGGCGTACATAGACCTTAGTTTTTTCCCTTCACTATTTGAAACACCATTGAGATAGAGTATTCTATTACCATTATTAAGAAAAACACCTGCAGCGGTGAGTTGGTTGCCATCCAAATGTGCTCCTATGAGTTTGCAAAGTCCTTTGGATGATGCTGTTGCAGCGATCTTTTGAAGTGTAGCTATTGTTTTATTATCAATAAATGATTCGCTGTTGCTTTTCTTTAGTTCAATGTATTGCTCGATTGTAATTTCAGAGATTGTAACATTTTTATAAGCTTGATTTATATATCTCTTATGACTTCTGCTATAGTTTGATCTTATTTGGTCGTAAGTAGTATTTAATGGCAGAATATAGTTTGGTTTTGTTTGTAGTTTAAATTTCGTGGTTGAAAGTTTGTTATGCGAATTATATGCAATGACTATGTATGGAGCAAGGCGAACAAGCTTTTCCAAAAACAGACTGAATACTTTTGGTTCCGGATTAGGGAATACTCCATGTTGCTGCGAATAAGTAGGCTGATAAATGTATTTCAAACCATATTTTTGGGATTGAAAAATAGGCATGCAAAACTCATAGTCTCCATATATCAAACCATGCCATCCATTATTGAGAGCATCAAGGTACCAGCTAAGCGCATAAACCCGACTGTTAGGTGCCTGGGAAATTACTTTATCCCACCTGTTTTTGTCGATCTCTGTATGCTTTATCAGTTTAAGTTGTTCCATTTGCCTTTTTAAAAGTACCTTTCTGTATTGACAAATATACAAATCAAAAATGAACTGTATCTATTCTCCTTTATAATTGCCAATTTTAAGATTTATGCTTGTTTCACAATTAGTTTTGTTATTTTTGTCGTAATTATTTTATGGATAATAAAATAGCTTCTAATCTGTAGATGCTTAAACACTATTTGGTATGAAGATTATAAATCTTGGTGAAACTGACTCGATTTTTAACAGGTTTATTATAGAACTTCGCGATGCAAAAATTCAAAAAGATAGCATGCGTTTTCGTGAAAACATGAAGCGTATTGGTGCTTTAATGGGATACGAAATTAGCAAGGTGCTAAATTTTGAAGATAAGGAAGTCGTTACTCCTTTGGGAACTGCAAAAGCCAGAGAGATGACTGACCAAATTGTTTTGGCAACTATTCTAAGAGCAGGTTTACCAATGCAGGATGGATTGCTAAGTATTTTCGATAGGGCAGAGAATGCTTTTGTTTCAGCATATCGTAAATATGAGCAAGGCGATGATTTTCATATTGAATTTGAGCATTTTTCTGCACCAAGGTTAGATGATAAGGTGATGATTTTATCTGATCCAATGTTGGCTACAGGCTCTTCCATTGAAATTTCTTATAAAGCTTTATTGAAAAACGGACAACCTAAACATACACACATTGCCACTATAATAGCTTCAAAAGAGGGTGTGGATTTTATTGAAGAGAAGCTTTCTGGTGTAGATGTTACTTTATGGGTTGGAGCTATTGATGATGAATTAACTTCAAAATCTTACATTGTTCCGGGTTTAGGTGATGCTGGGGATTTGGCTTTTGGCGAAAAGTCTGAATAAAGTCTTTCAATCTATTTTCCATACTTTCCCTTTATCAGGGCACTCGTTCAGAAGTGACTGAACACTTTTTTGTAGTGTCGGGTGTACAAATTCTGGAATAATTTCATTCAGGGGTTCTAAAACAAACCTTCTTTTTTGCATATGAGGATGCGGAATTGTAAGCTCGCTAGAATTTAGTATTTCATTATCATAAAAGATAATATCAATATCTAATATTCGAGCCTCGTAATCATTTGACATTTTGGGTTTTCGTCCTGCTTCTATTTCAATTTTCTGAGTAATCTGTATAAGTTCTTGTGGGGATAATGATGTGAGCAATTTAATGGCTTGATTTTGGAAATCTTGTGAGGAGAATCCCCAGGCCTCTGAACCGTAAATTTCGCTGACTATCTCAACTTTCCCATACAAGCCAATTTGTTTTAAGGCAAACTCCAAATTTTCTTTTAGGGTTCCTTCATTTGTCCCTGTCAATAATATTGCGGTATGCTCCCTTCTTGAATTTACCATACTTAAGTGTTCGTTTTCTAACGATAAATTCCAAAGTAAAACATTAATTTATAACTTTCAATATATTTTGTAAATTTGATGTCAGTTAAGTTGTGACACTTAAAACCATTAAATAACTAATTAAAAATTACTCCCATGAAAAGTTTTTTTAAGTATTTCTTTGCCTCTTTTTTGGCGGCTATTATTGCCTTTGTTATCGGAATCCTTATCCTAATAGGTATTGTAGGTTCCATGTTAAATCAAGAAAAAGTAGTTGTAGTTAATCCCAATAGTGTATTGCAAATTACTTTAGATAATGCAGTGATGGACAGGGCTCCAAACAATCCATTGGAAAACTTCGATCCTGTTGGAATGTCGTCTGAAACCGGAACGAGCCTAAAGAAAATTCTGGATAATATTAAGAAAGCATCTGCTGACGATAATATCAAAGGGATTTTCCTTTATCTGGATAATGTCAATGCCGGTATGGCTACTGTGAGTGAGATTAGAAGTCAACTACAGGCCTTTAAAGACAGCAACAAATTTGTGATAGCTTATGGAAATTATTACTCTCAAAAAGCATATTATTTGGCTACTGTAGCTGATAAAGTATACGTAAATCCTGAAGGCGGAGCTGGGATGACTGGTTTAGCCTCTCAAGTAATGTTTTTCAAAAAGACCCTAGCTAAAGTTGGTATTGAACCACAAGTAATTCGTCATGGAAAATATAAGAGTGCTGTAGAGCCATTTTTAGATAATAAAATGAGCGAAGCTAATCGTGAGCAAATTAGTGCTTATTTAGGTTCGCTGTGGAATGTAATGTTAGAAAAAGTTGCAGAATCTAGGGGACTCACTGTAGAAGATCTTCAGACTATGGCCGATGAAATGTCAATTGTGAACGTAGATGATGCTGTAGAAGCAAATTTGGTTGATGGAGCACGTTATTTCGATCAGGTTATTGATGAAATGAAAGCAAAAGTGGAAATCGCTGACGATAAGGACCTTGAGCTTGTTAAATTTAAAGATTATTTCCATACGCCATCATTGAACGCGGATAAGTTAGTTTCATCAATGGATAAAATTGCAGTGGTTTATGCTCAGGGTGAAATTGGAAGCGGAAAAGGTAATACAACTGAGATGGGCACTGAAAATGTAGCGAATGCTATTCGCAAGGCACGCAAAGATGATAAGATTAAAGCCATTGTGTTACGTGTAAACAGTCCGGGTGGAAGTGCTCTTACATCTGAAGTTATTTTACGCGAAGTTGAATTGACAAAAGGAGTTAAACCTATTGTAGCTTCAATGGGTGACGTGGCAGCCAGCGGTGGTTATTACATTAGTTGTTTGGCCGATACAATTGTAGCAAGCCCTAATACCATTACAGGTTCAATAGGTGTGTTCGGATTGCTTTTCCAGGCTCAGGAGTTAATCCAGCAAAAAATTGGAATCAATGTAGAAGTTGTGAAAACTGCTAAGCATGCTGATATGGGATCAATGTTCCGTCCTTTATCAATTAAAGAACGTGATGTTATTAAGGGTTCAATTGAAGAAATCTATACAACATTTATTACACATGTAGCTAAAGGTCGTGGAATGACAATTGAGGCTGTTGATGAGGTTGGACAAGGTCGCGTATGGAGTGGCGCTGATGCTATTGGTATTGGGCTAGTTGATGTGTTAGGTGGATTAAACGATGCTATCGCTATAGCAGCGAAAATGGCAGGATCAGAAGATTATGTTGTAAAAGAATATCCAAAACAAAAAGATCCTTTCCAGCAAATTATGGAGAATTTTGGAGCTAGTGCTTCATTAGAAGGTATTTTGGTTAATAACCATCAATTGAGTCCTTACTTTAAGCATTTGAGAAGTTTGTCAAATATGAAAGATATTCAAATGCGTCTACCCTATGATATTATTATCGAATAAGATATTATTCAAATAATTAGAAGGTCGGAAAAATAAATTCCGACCTTTTTTTATTGAAAAAGGGTCTAGGGTTGGCCATTAGATATTCTGTTATTGCTGTGTTTGTAGTGTATTCTTGCACTCGCTGGGTTGAATAATAACTTACCAGATAATTAGGTGATAGAGGATAACTTAGAACTCAATTTTAAGCTGTGCTCTGATTCCAAATTTTGGGATTTCAGCATAGTTTTCGGCATTCTCAGCTCCAGAGGGATCTTGCAAATAAGATAAACGCCACATGGCATCAACTCTGAATAGCTTAAAAATATTTTCGATTCCCACACTGGCTTCCATATAGGGCTCCTTAAGTCCTCGTAAATTGTCGGGAAAAATCATTGCTTCTTTATTACGCTGACTAACCCTTCCCACAAGACCTTTTGCTGCAACTACTTCTCTCCATTTTAGTTTGCGGAATAAGGGCACTCTGTTTAGGAAAAATCCTTCAAAGTGATGCTCTACGAATAGACTAACATATTTGTCACTGACAAATTCATAATAATTCATCATGTTAAATGCATAATCATCGTAGGCATAAGTTTCATTACCTTCATGGAGTTGGAGTAATGGATATGGGGCCTTTCCGAGATAATATCCGCCGTCAATGATATACCTAAATCTTCCAAATGGATTCAAATTGAATTTGTGGTCTACACTTGCATGGATTTTATAATATTCGTGCCGACTTTTCAGTACATTGTTTAGACCAATAATGAGATCCAGGTTTAATATTGGGTATTTAGTACCTAAACTAACTCGTTCGAATTCACCCATCAAAAATTTCTCGTTATAGGCAAATCGTGTATTCAATTTAATTTCGGTGCTAGAAACCGTGCTGTATGATGCTGTATCCAACCCGGTAACTTCATCAAAGGGAACGTATTCTGTTCCGAAAACTCTTCTAGTGTCAAGAGTAATGGTGTTCGAGAAGCCTTGATACCATTCGTGTTCGTAGAAAACGGAGGCTTCATTTACCATGGTTAGCTTTTTATTGTAAGTTCTTCTCAGAAACGACGCCAGAATATTATCCTGCGTAAATGCATTTTGACTGATGCCCAGTTGTTCCATGTCGTGTTTTATGTCAAACCCGGTAGATCGCCGCGGATTTTTATCAAGCATATAAATTGCCCCGAAAGCTCCTTTAAAGCGTTCATCTTTTTCACCATAGGCAATGTGAGTAGTAAACATTACGTCTGTACTGAAGTCATTACTTGTGCGGCCACCAAATCTAAAACGATGCCCTTCAATGGCATTGAAACTATAAAGTTTGAAATACGGACCAATTTCAAAAAATCCAATAACATAGTGGCCCGTTATTAATGTGTTTACTACATCAATCCAGGTTTGGAATATGGGTACCTGTTTGATGGAGTCAACCATTTTATAGATGCTACTCTCTTTTTTAGTAAGGAATTCGTGCCGATTTTCTGCCCAAAACTCATCACCTTTGTCATTAACACTATCTTTAGTAATTGTTTCCTGTGCAACTTTTGGATTGAAAAATCCATCGGGCACATTAAAGTTGAGGGATACATCCCTATAAGAAGTTGTTTTACGCCCAAATATACCCGTCGTTTTCTCAGCAATGTTAAAGTCGATGAAATAGTGTTCTCTTTTCAAAAACCACAGCGAATCCTGCACCTTTTGGTATTCCATTTCGGCATAAAAATCATTTACAAAGTTGATGTTGGCATCTTTTTCAATTCGAATATTTACTTTTTTGATGGCATAAGTTGTGTCGTGTACCCAAAAATCTCCTGTAAATGTTGGTTCCTGTTTTCGTCTTGGTTTGAATGATATTTGATAGCACCATGCATTGTCCAAATATGCACTGTCAACTAAATAGTATTTGTAGTACATTTTTCCGAAACTGGCAATTGGGCTTACAAAACCTTTCCCAAAAATGCTTATGAAATTTTCATAAATGTTTACTTGCAAATACATTTGACCGGTGAACTCAGATATTTTTTCATCTTTTACACCAGAAATATTGCTTCCATGGATTACTTCCTTTTGCTTTTTTGGATTTTTCTGATAATAATAATCAGATAATGTTTCTGTTATAAATACCGGCAGATAACTTTTCCCAGTTATAGCACTCGTATCAACATAGTCAAAAACAAATTGGAATTGGTTAAATAGTACGTTTTTCTTAAACTTTTCGTCAATATTACTTAAGTCAATTTCCATTTTGTTGTATACTTCATAACTGTAGGTTTCGTATCTCTCAATGTTATTACGATTACGATTGGCATCAATTTTACGCAGAAATTTGTGTGCCGGATTTTCACCTGGTAGTACAACTATTTCTTGTAGTTGAACACTACTTGGATTAAGTGATGTATTTATGATTTGGAAACTATTCTTTTGTACTTTATAACTCTCTTTATCATAACCAACATAAGAAAAAATAAGAGAGTCTACAGGCTGTTTTGTTTGTATAAAATATTTTCCATTGAAATCCGTAATAACTCCAACAGTAGTGCCTTTGAATGATACATTTACAAAGGGTAGGGGTTCTCCACTATTCAAATCTTTTACTACTCCACGTACCTTTGTTTGAGAAAACAAGGACATGCTCAAAAGTATGAGTAATAAAAAAGGTATGAATTGTTTGGTCACGATTGCTATTTATTTTTTCTTAACTGGAAGTTTTTTCCTAAATAAAGTGTACGGACTTGTTCATCTTCAGCCAAATCTTGCGCCGTTCCTTTTTTTAGGATTGATCCTTCAAAAAGCAGATAAGCTCTATCAGTAATAGATAAAGTTTCATGCACATTATGATCTGTTATCAGTATTCCGATATTTTTATCCTTTAGCGTGTATACAATATCTTGTATGTCTTCAACGGCAATTGGGTCAACGCCTGCAAAAGGCTCATCCAGCAATATAAAAGAAGGATCTAAGGCAAGTGCTCTTGCTATTTCTGTCCGACGGCGCTCTCCTCCGGACAATTGTATACCCAGATTTTTTCTTCTTTGAGCTAAGTTAAATTCATCTAGTAATTTCTCTAATTTTTCGTGCCTTTCTTCTTTTCCGTAGCCAGCCATTTCCATAACTGACATGATATTATCTTCAACGGTCATTTTACGAAATACAGATGCTTCCTGGGCCAAATAACCTATTCCCATTTTAGCTCTCTGGTATACTGGCTTTTCAGTTATGTCTGTGTTGTCAAGAAATATTTTTCCTGCATTGGGTCTAATTAATCCTACTATCATATAAAACGAGGTAGTTTTTCCAGCACCATTAGGACCAAGTAAACCTACTATTTCACCTTGATTAACTTCAACTGATACTCCTTTTACAACCGTTCTGCTTTTGTATTTCTTTACAATGCTTTTTGTATATAGTTTTTTCTTTATCATCAAGTTTGTCGAATTTAATTATATAGCCGTTTTTATCGGATACTGAAATTTTGCTTTTGCATAAAAACAAAAATAGGTCATTTTAGGATTGTTAAAAAGAGAATAATGTTTTATTTTTAAAGAAAAAAAGAGATGGAAAATTATATTATACTTGGAGGATTAGTTCTAATATTTGTTTTAGTTCTTTTTTTACTATTTGAGATCTTTAAGTTAAAAAGAAAAATACGTGAGACTGAAGTTGAAACTCTAGAACAAATTAACCTTACAATAAAAAGTATTGATACTGAGGTTCAGGAGCTTAAAAAGAACGTGTATACTACTTTAGATAAAAAGTAGCATTAGTCGAAACGTATTGTTTTTGCTGGTTTTATTCTTGCAATGAGTAATCCTGGAATAGTGAGCATGGCAATGTTAACTACAAAAGATGCTATGTTTAAAATAATGAATAACGACCAGTCAAAATTTATCGGAACTTTACTAAGATAATAACTGTCGGGATCAAGTGAGATGATTCCAAACTGATGTTGCATGTAGCATAGCGAAAGTCCGATAATATTTCCAATGATCATTCCCTTACCAACAATCCAGGATGCACTTATCATAAATACCCCAATTACCTGTTTATTGGATGCTCCCATGGCTTTGAACAAACCAATTTGATTTGTTTTTTCCAGAATGTTAATGAGTAATCCAGTAATCATATTGATCCCCGCTACCAGCGTGATTAGAATTAATATTACCCATACATTCATATTCTGAAGTTGCAGCCAATCGTATATTTGAGGTGCCATTTCCAGAGTTGAGATGGCTTGCAGCGATTCGTTATCTTTGTTGAACTCTAATGCAACTCGATCGCTTATTGTCATGGTGATTTCCTCTACGCGGTCAAAATTCTTTATAGGCACTTCAAACCCCGAATATTGATTGTCTTGCCAACCGTTTAGCTTTTGTAGATGACGTAAATCAACTATAGCGTATAGTTCATCGTATGTTTTTAAATTGGTTTCATAGATGCCTTCAAGAGTAAATTTCCTTAAGCGAATGGGTTTTTGCATGAAAAACATATTCACTTTATCGCCAACGTTTAGATTTAATCGGTTGGCAATGTATGCTGAAAGTACAATCCCGTTACTTTTTTGAGTCGTATTTAAATTTAGTTTATGCCCACTAGTAATGTAAGAACTGAAAAATGTCCAGTCGTATGTACTATCTATTCCTTTAAGAATAATGGCTTCAATTTCGTCATCTTTTTTAATTACGCCTGGTTTTGTGATGAATGGATAAACATTTTTGACACCATCATATTGCTTTATTTCATCCAGGTAAGGCCAATTGTTGTCAACAGGGTTTGACTCGTAGGATTTGTTCATATCCCTGTTTACCAGCTGGATGTGTGAGCTGAAGCCGGTGACTTTATCCTGGATCTCATTCTTAAACCCGGTTACGATAGCGATAGCCACAATCATTACAGCCATGCCAAGCACAATTCCAATGGAGGCAATGCGCATCATTGGTCCTGAAATGAGGCTCTCATTTTTTTGTTTTTTACTGTACCGATTAGAAACAAATTGAACAAATCTCATTTTAACCTTGGTTGATAATTTATGTGTTATTACGTTTGTAAAGTTTACTTATTGTATATTTGAATTCGGAAACATGTTAGCCGCGTATGCGGTAATATCTATTTAACAGAATAAAGTATGCACAAAAATAGTTTAATCCTTTATATCACCTTTTTATTTTTACAAATTTTTACAGCTAATGCCCAAAACATCATTACGGGTGCTGAGCGGACAGAGCTCTATTTTGAGTCTTTAAAGGAAAAACGCATTGGAATTGTTACAAATCACACAGGGCTTATTGAGTATACACATATTGTAGATTCTATGCTTGGAGCTGGTTTGGAGGTGACATATATTTTTTCACCTGAGCATGGATTTAGAGGGAATTCAGATGCCGGACATTTGATTCATAACAGTGTGGATGATGAAACAGGTCTTGAGATTGTTTCATTGTACGGTAAAAATAAAAAACAAGATGCAAAATATCTGAAAAAGCTCGATGTTGTAGTTTTTGATATTCAGGATGTGGGTGTAAGGTTTTATACTTATATCAGCACGCTCCATTATGTAATGGAAGCTTGTGCAGAAAATAATGTGCCACTAATTGTACTTGATAGACCAAATCCCAATGGACATTTCGTAGATGGTCCGGTTTTAGATCCTCAGTTTAAATCTTTTGTGGGGCTGGATCCTATTCCATTGGTGCATGGCTTAACCATGGGTGAGCTGGCTAAAATGATTAATGGCGAAAACTGGATTAATGGCACATGTGAATTGACTGTAATTCCATGTGAAAATTATACTCATAAAGATTTGTATGATTTACCGGTACCTCCATCTCCTAATTTGCCTAATATGCAGGCTGTATATTTATATCCTTCATTGGGTTTTTTTGAAGGTACTATAATGAGCGTGGGAAGAGGAACTAATTTGCCATTCCAGGTCTATGGTCATCCAAATTATATCGACAAGGATTTTTCATTTTTACCGTTGCCAACTTATGGCGCTACTAACCCTAAATTAAAAGGGGAGACATGCTATGGGCCTAAACCAGAGGATATTTTATATGAGCATGCTATTAATTCAGGAATCAATATTGGATTTTTAAAAGATGCCTACCTTAAGACCCAAACAGACAAATTTTTTAATAACTTTTTTAATCTGCTAGCTGGAAATGCAACCCTGCAGGAACAAATTATAAAAGATGTGCCAGTAGAAGATATTAAGCAAAGCTGGCAGCCAGGTTTGGAGAGGTACCTTAAAATGCGAAAGAAATATTTGTTGTATGATGATTTTGATTAGTAGTTTACTTTGATGAAACTGCTATTAAATGATTTCAATGAAAATAGCTATGAAAAAATACTTGATTCCAATACTTGCAATTTTTCTTTTAAATTGTAGTGATTCTGATAAAGATCAATATGTTTTACCAGATTGGCAGATATATGATTATAGATTTATTGATGTTGAGGTTTCATCTTTTTCAAGATTGCATGATGATACAATTTATAATATAAAAGCGACTAATTCTTATAAGTTCACAATAGTAGATAAATCTGATCAGTTTTATACTGTTGAAATGCGTAATATTACTGCACCCAATATTGATTTTGTTGCAGGAATTGATTCTTTGCAAGAACCTATTAATAAAATAATGTTTCTAGTTGATAATTTTTCCAAAATTTCAATTCCATATCGTGTTCAGTTAACTATAGATGGTGAAATTGTTGGTATTGTTGATTGGGAAAATGTATTTGAGAAGTTTATGCTTGAGATATTTAATATTGCTGATAGTATTGGTTTTAGTGCTGACGAGTTTCAATATTTTGAGCATTACGTAAATACAAATTTGGGCATGGAAGAGGCGTTGAGGAATGCTCTTTTTAAAGAGATCTCAGATGTTTTAGAGCTCTATAATACTAAGATTCCAAAAAAGGATTCAATTATTACTCAAATGATTCAAGCACCTGACCCCAATAGTGGAAGAATTGTAAATGCAAACCTACATTATAGAACCTTAGAAGTTATAAATGGAATTTATAAAATTGAAATGGAAATTGATTTTGCAGATGATCTTTTTGCCGATTCCGATAAATTAATAAATGATCTTCTTGAAAGCAATGAGCCATCTAAACCATTGAATGTTAATATGGAAAATAGAGCCATCTATTATTGGAACTCTAACACATCATGGATTGACAGTTCCAGGTTTTATATGAATGTAGTTACTGATTCAATTGAAATTAATGTTCAATCAAATACTGTGCTTTATAGATAAATCTGGATTAATATAATTTTTCATAAGTTGAAGGATAGATGAACTTTATAGAAGATAGAACATATGAAAAGGTCAATTTTCAAAATGAGCCTATCCAAGTCGGAGAGTATGACCGTTGTATTTTTGATTACTGTGATTTTTCGAATTGCGATTTATCGGGATTTATATTTTCTGAATGTGAATTTTTAGATTGCAATTTGAGTATGGCGACTCTTACTCAAACGGCTTTCAGGGATGTGTTTTTTAAAGATTGTAAAATGCTAGGTTTACAATTTGATGTATGTAATCAGTTTGGCCTTTCATTTACGTTCGAGAACTGCATGCTAAATCATGCATCCTTTTTTAAGCTAAAAATAAAGCAAACTACTTTTCGGAATACTCAATTACACGAAGCAGATTTTACTGAATGCGATTTATCGGGTTCTATTTTCGATAACTGTGATTTAGCAGGTGCTGTTTTTGATATTTCAAATATTGAAAAGACTGATTTTAATTCTTCTATTAACTATTCAATAGACCCGGAGCGGAATCAGATTAAGAAAGCCAGGTTTTCTGCACAGGGCATTGCTGGATTACTTGATAAATACGATATAATTATTGAAGACCGTACTTAGCAGTTAAGGCAGTTATAAATTCAATTGATACAAATAAATGAAAAAAGGCTGCTCTTTAAAAGCAGCCTTTGTAATTATGACTTAATTTTTTGTCATTATTCTTTTACGAAAGAAATCTTTAAGTCTCTTGATTTCTTAGCGTCTTCAGTAAGTCCACCTGTGTATGAACCTGTAACAGCAACAGGATCACCGATAGCTGCAAAAGTTGAAAGGCTATACTCTTGTGCTGTTAGGTTAAAAGTAATTTCATAGTTATTTCCTGAAGGAGTTACATTTAAAGATCCGCCAGTAGAAACATAATAATGATAAGCTGTTCCTTCACCCCAGTTTCCATTAATAATTATCCATGCATAATCAAAAGTATTGGCTGCATATGTGTTGGCGTAAGCAAAAGTACCTCCGTTGTAAGCTGCGGTTGACGTGAATGTTTCAAAATAGATCATGTCACCATTACCTGTTTCAGTATCAAAATTAATACTTGATGAAAGTAATGTCAAATCCCAGTTATATCCATCATTACCATAATCTCCATAATATTCAAGATAACCTTTGTCGAAAGTAGCTTTGTTACCATCAACTAGCGCTTGGCCAGCTGTTTCATCATCATCCTCGTCTTTTTCACATGAGGTAAAAGTCACTGCCATAGCAAGCATGGCTAGCATAAAAATTGTAAATAAATTTTTCATATTGTTTTGTTTTTTAGTGTAGGACAAATTTGCATATTTTCATTAAGACTTAAAAATGAATTTTGTTTATGAAAAGTTAATGTTTGTGTGGGTTGATGCCACTTTGAGGATATTTAAGAGTTTTAAGTCTTATACTGAAAGGTTTCTTTGTCTATTCTATAAGGCTTAATAATCAAAAAATAAGCTCCACCTGATTAGCTGTTGGGCTGAAGTTTCGGGTGGAGCTTGGGGAGGCGTATTAGGGGGTGTATTTTAATCTATCTCAATTTCTACTTCAGATGAGAAGTCTAGTCCATCAGCAGCAATTTCAAATATGTCTGTGTTTTGTGTTTCACTAATTACTATGACACCATCAATTTTGTCAGCATTGGTTAACATCTCATTAGTTACTTCGGCAAACCATGCTGTAGGATCAATTGTTATATGTGTTAATGCACTGGTATTTGTTGTAAATACAATAATTCCTTCTTGTTCAATCTGGAATGTTTCTCCTGAATTAAACTCAAAGCGCACAGGGTGACTTGTTCCGTTTGCATCAATGTATGCTCCATCTAAAACCATTGAGGGTGAATCACCTTCGTCTTGAAGTTCGATTTCAACTTCAAATTCATTATAAGTCCCAGCAGGAATTTCTACAAAGCTAATGTCAGGGTTAGTTTCTCCTGTGGCAAAATCTATTTGTGTGTTGATTTCTAATTCAAATTCAACTTCGATAGAATCATTGTCTGTTTCTACTTCAAATTGGATTTCTCTCAATGTTATAAAACCAGAGGTAAAAGCAAGTTCTTTAGCTTCCATTGCAGATTTAAGTCTATCTGTTACTGTCATTGGGGTCGTAACAGTGTTAAAATTAATTTTAACATGCGGTGTTTTATTAACTTCGTCATCATTATTGTCACAACTTGAAAATAATATACCTGTAGCAAAGATTGCTACTAATGCTAGTCCTAAAAATTTCATTTGTTTCATAATTTCTAATTTTTATTTGTTATTATTCTTTCTTTTCTATGCTATTCAATTTTCTGCAGATTTAGTTTTTTTGTAATGCCTTCAAAATCACTTTCTGTTTCCATTTCAATTGTATTTAACCCGGTATTTATAATATCCCACTCTTCATTTAACCAAATTAGTGGTGTTGTATCTGTATCTATTTCTATGTCAAGAGCTGAGAGTGAGTCTGATTGTATTTCCCATTCGCCATAATAAATATTAGAATTATCTTCAATTTCAATTGTATAATCTGGGTTGAATTTTAATGAATAAGTGCTAAATGCTGAGGTCTCAATGGTTGAATCAGAATAATATGATATGCTCCAATTGTGCATTGTAATGAGTTCAAAGATTGGATAGCCATTTTCATCGAAGTCAACATCATCGGCTTCATCGCAACTGTCAATTACCCCATTAATCTCATCCTCAAGCTCATTAATATTAGCAACGGTGATAGTTTCATTATTGTACGTTTTCAGGTTAATGGGTAGTGTAAATTCAATAATGAGGTTAGAGACATTGCTAAACAAGACGTACATTTCATAATCGTTATAAACAATAGCTGTTTCAGTTGTTTGGTAGTTTGTGTTATACAATGATATTTCAATGGGATAAATAAAGTCGATACACTCAATATCATCATCTATAAGCTCAACATTATTATTTTCCTGTATTTCTTCCAATTCATCTTCATTCTGAATCACAATTTCAGAGTAATCACTGTAGGAAGCGGTTATTGGATAATTAATCTCAATATCATCTCTATATTCATAGTATTCAAGCATAATGTCATTTATATCCTCTTGAGATGTAATATTGAGTTGAAGCTCTTCAATGATGATCGAGTATGGGTAATTAATGCTGATTTCACTACATCTGTCTATAAAATTGTCGTAAGAACCATCTTTAAGCACCACTTTAGAAATTAGCCCAACCACATTGTCGTTCGCAGTTATTGTTATGCTTGAATCTATTTCCTCTATCTCGGCGTATTCATCCTGGCATCCGCTAAGAAAACTTGTAACAAGTATTGCGGTGGTTATTAATTTTAAGATTATATGTTTCAATATTTGCATTAGAGCTTATTTTGGTTGTTTTGCTAATTAAACAGATACACTCTTTTTTTTCCTACCTACATATTCTAATTTTTTTTATATTCGTATTCTTATTGCTTGATTTTCAGTGTGAATAATTAGTAATTCTTTTATTGATATATGATAAAAAACGTTTGTAAGGAGCAGGTTTTTAATGGAATTTTTAAATCGGTATCAAAAGATTTACACGATTTTTTATACTATAAGTATGGTCATGAAAACAACCCTCAAGATATAGTTCAAAGTGCGTTTGAAAAACTTTGGAAAAATTGTAAAGATGTAATTCCTGCAAAAGCTAAATCATATTTATTTACAGTGGCCAATAATGAAATGCTTAATATAATATCCAGGAAAAAGACATCTCTAAATTATAAATTACACAGCTATAAAAATTATACAACTGAAACTCCAGAATTTGTTTTGGAGGAAAAAGAGTATCATGAGCGTTTAAAAAAAGCTCTAGAGGAGCTTACAGAAGACCAACGGGTTACATTTATGCTAAATCGAGTGGAGGGAAAGAAACATAAAGAAATTGCAGAAATGCTTGGTATATCAAGAAAAGCAGTTGAAAAACGAATTTATACTGCTTTAAAAATACTGAGACAAAAAGTTGAGCTTGAAAATTTTAGTTGAAAAATATGGTAGGAGATTTTATCACTCACTTGTTATATAGGTAAGAATAATAAAATGACACACGAAGAATTAATACAAAAGTGGCTATCCGGAGAGCTTTCAGAGCAGGAAAGGAAAGACTTTGAGAGTTCAGAGGAGTTTGCCAAAATAGAAAAGCTCTTGAATGCTGCTAAGGCTTTCAAAGCTCCTGTTTACGACGTTAATAAAGAATATAATAGATTGTCGAATAATTTGTCTACAAGAAAAAGTGTTTCATTATTCCAGAGGTTCAATCCTATAATGAGAGTTGCTGCTGTGCTTATTCCAATATTATTTTTAGCTACTCTTATATATTATTTTATTGGTACCAGTACAGAGCAAAATAATTGGATTGCAGACCAAGATCAAATTTTTCTTCCTGATTCTTCTTATGTGAGACTTAATAAAGACTCAAAAATTAGATATGCAAATACAAATTGGAGGAATGAAAGATCTGTAGAATTGATTGGTGAGGCTTTTTTTAGTGTCGAAAAAGGTTCTCAATTTAATGTTGCAACTACGGAAGGTGTTGTAGCAGTTTTAGGCACTGAGTTCAATGTAAAAAATCGTGATGGGTTTTATGAAGTTGTATGTTATTCTGGTTCTGTAAAAGTGACTACCGATTATACGTCTGTGGTTCTGGAATCGAGCAAGGGATTCAGGGTTATTGACGGAAAAGAAGAGAATTTTAATATTTCTGACAGATTAGAGCCAGATTGGTTGAATGGAGAAAGTAGTTTTAATAGTGTGCCTTTAAGAGTTGTAATTGAGGAGCTTGAAAGACAATATGGCGTATCTGTTGTAACTAATAATATCGATCTTAATCAATTATATACAGGTGGTTTTGATCATAATGATTTAAATGTTGCACTAGAGTCCATCGCAATTCCTTTAAAATTAGATTATAAAATAAACGGAAACGAAATCATATTAACATTTGAAGGTAAATAGGCTCTATTTTATATTATCAACCTTTTTAATTCTATTAGCTAACCAGTCTTTTGCTCAGGACCTGGGGAAAGATAAACTTGCTGATTTTCTGGATCAGTTGAAAGAAAAGTTTAACGTGGTTTTTACCTTTGCTGATGAAGATATTGAAGGGATCTATGTAACAATTCCAGATAAAAATCAAACACTTGATGAGTACCTTCAGAAAATAGAAAGTCAAACCGAGGTTAATTTTAAAAAGTTAAACTCACGTTATATTTCCATTCAGAAAAAGGATGCAAAATATATATTGTAA
>PKTE01000073.1 GCA_002869335.1 Salinivirgaceae bacterium
AATTCATGGCATTTGCCAAACGCAAAGAGAAGTTTGATGCTTTAAATGCTGAATTATTAGGACTTTCAATTGACCAGATTTTCTCACACATCAAATGGGATGAGTGGATCGAAGAAAACATGGATGTACAAATACCTTTCCCGATTATTGCTGACATGAATGGCTCAGTAGCGGGAAAACTTGGAATGGTACACCCTGGAAAAGGAAGCCAAACTGTACGCGCGGTATTCTTAATTGACCCTGAAAGCACAATCAGAATTATCCTTTACTATCCACAGGAAATTGGTCGTAACATGGAAGAAATTCTGCGTGCATTGGAAGCACTTCAGGTTTCAGACCGCGAAAAAGTTGCTATGCCAGCCAACTGGCCAAACAACGATTTTATGAAAGATCGCGTAATTATTCCACCTGCAAATAACATAGAAGATGCTAAGAAACGCAAAGAGCAATACGAATGTTACGATTGGTGGTTCTGCCACAAAGAATTGAAAAAATAATAATTGTTTTCATAAAATTAGAGGCTGTCTATTTTTTTTGGACAGCCTCTTTCTTTTCCTAAACACTGACAATCAGCATCTTAATGCATCACCACTAACCCATCTTCAATCCAATAAAAGCTTCGAAACCATTAAATTGCCCTGCTCCTTGTCCCTCCAAATTCACTGCTCCAAAATGGTTGTAACCAACCCCGGTTGTAACTGCAATTACTTTTAGGAGCTTCACATCTAAACCTACTTGCGGCTTTAACATCCACACTTTATCATATGTAGTCAATTGATTCTCACGATCATTGAAAGAAACTTCTCCGCCTCCAATTTTCCCAGAGAAATTGAGATAAAACCTTTTATTTAAGCGATACACATATCCAATCCAGATACCACCATATTCATTTTCTTTATGATAATTACTATACAAATCATGGCTCGCTTTATTTTTACTCATCGAGGATGTTTCCTGACCAAATCCACCAATAAACAAACCATTTTTAAACAATACAGCTCCTTCGCCTCCAAGTGAAATTGACATACCCTGTTGATCAGAGATTTGCATTATGGGACTTCCAAAACCACCAACTACTGAGAATCCACTTTCCTCTTGTGCAAATATTACAATTGGGAACAACGCTATAATCAATACAAATACTTTTTTCATCGTTAAACTTTTTTAATACTATTATTTAAATTTTCTTACCAAGGCTATTTCTTAAGTGAGAAACATTTAGGATATCTCTTATGCCACCCCAAAAGGAAAAAGCCAAGTGTATACAAACCAATGTTGAAAATTCCCAGCGAAAAGATTCCTATAGAGAAAAGTCCCATAGAGAATATACCAATTGAAAACTGACCTGCTGCAAATACCCCTGCTGAATAATTACCTATGGCAAAATATCCAAAAGACCACTCACCTGCTGACATCATATTTGTTCCTGTAAAGTGAAAAACTAATCCTACTGCAACGAGGATAACTGCCAAAATTAAAATCCAATGCTTCTTCATAATTCTATTTTTTAATGATTAATTTTTAAAAATTCGATACTGCAAACATATAGCGCAAACCAAGGCACACCAAGTTTTAGTGACGTATGACAAGGTTTAGTGATGGGCATCAAAACTGAGGGACGAAATGCAAACTTTAGGATGAAACACTCTTAAAACAATGAAAGAAATTTCACCATTTAAGTGATGATTTCATAATATATGTCGAACTCACGATAATTACACTATATTTGTCTACGAAAAATAAAACAGGGATTTTGAGTCATTATAAGCAGCATACCTCAACGTATCAAAATGGGTATTTCTTTTCCAAACTCCCTTTTAAATTTCAAAGTATTAAGGCGTAACCGAAAAGCCTATAGAGTAGGGAAACTAAATTAATTAAACATCATGAAAAAAATTATGATTGCAATTGCTACAATTGCATTAATGCTTGGTGCTTTCAATGCAGAAGCACAAAAATTAAAATCGTTTGGTGCCGAAATGGGTAAAAAACAAGTAGGTCCTAAAACTGTACGTATACCTTACATGGATGTAACTTCTTATTGGGGATTTATGGAACCTGGCGTTCCTGCTGATGAAGTAGTAGACAACAAAAAACTATACTATTTATATGTATGGATTCCAATTGCAGCTCCTGAAATTGGTGTAAGAATGATTTCGCCAATACCTAAAAAACCATCACCTGCTGAAGGTGACATCATTACAGAAACATTCACTAAAAATCAAAAAGATACAAAAACTTATTTTGACACATGGGTATCATTTGAAAAAGCTGTTGGTGTAATTTCAAAAGAAGGCTTAGTAGAAAAAGCACAAGGTGCCACATGGAGAAGGTTAGAATATAATGATGATAGCGGTGAAATGCCAAAACAACCTTCAGGTAGAAGTTATAATTCACTTTTACGTGTAAAAACTGACATTAATGATCCTATGAAAGCTTTAGTAGTTGGATTATACCGTATTGGATTTACAACATGGAAAAAAGGTGAAGTTGAAGGTAGTTTCTTAGCTCAATTAGGAGCTCCAATTAAATTACCAGGAGTGAAAATTTCTCCTACTATCGAAGGTTTATTAGAAGAATAATATCATTATTAAATCAAAAGATATTTGAAAACGGATGCCAGTTGGCATTCGTTTTTTTATGCCAAATCTCTTATCTTACTCACATAATTTCGTGACACAAGCACCTCACTATTAACATTTTCAAGCTTTAGCCTTAGTCCTTGCGCATTGCCATCCACACCTTTTATTTTCTTAGTATTAACCACATAAGCACGATGACACTGCATAATAAAATCGTACTTATCGAAAACACTTATCAAGTTACTTAACGTCAAGCGAATCATATCCTGACGTTGTTCCCCATTCTGCTCATAATAGACTTGCAAATAATTGCCATCTGATTTAGCGAAATAAAATGCGGAAGGACTAATTGAAATTTTTTCATTCTTGTTATTACCTTCAATTAATATTGCCTCTTCTTGGTTAATATTATTTTCAGAATTTCCATTTAGATTTTCAGAAATTTCACCAGCAGCCTTCAGGTTACGTTTTAAATGACGAATATAGGATAATGAAAC
>PKTE01000166.1 GCA_002869335.1 Salinivirgaceae bacterium
AAGATGATCATCTCGAGCAATGGAAAACAAATACAAGCCAAATTTTATCCGACAATAAACAAACCCTAATTCATGAAAACAGGTTATTAAATAAACTTTATAGAGGGCATCTGCAAAGCGCTATAAAGTATTATGAAAAGCATAAATCTTTAGATATTAAGCTATTCACACCCATTGTTATTCCAAATATTGTATCTTTTTACATAAAGAAAAAAGACTACCACACAGCCATTAAAATTACTGAAATGGGAATAGCACAATATCCTGAAATTAGAGTTTTTCAGAAAATTTATAAAAAAATTAAAACCAAAATCCAATAACGGAAACCCGTTAGTCAATCCTTTTGATACAACACAACAAAATACCCTTGGAAAGACTGAATATTGTTTTTACATTTGATGAGGGATACAAACATGAAATTCCATCTTAGAAAATATATTGGGAAAACTCCTTATCAGGTTGTGATATTAAGCACATTTTTCATTGTGCTTTATTTTTCTTTTGTCCCAAAATACACTAGCCATGTAACAGACCATTTTACCACATTCAAATCAATTTACTATAAAGATTTAGACAACGATGGTACATCAGAGATGATTGAATACTTTGGTTATCCATTATCATCGGAATATGACAGAGCTACAGTGATAGTCAAAAACCTGAAAAATGTTTTTTTAGGTACATGGAATCACAAAGGCAGACATATTCGCATATCTAACCCTGTTTTTTGCGACTTCAACCACGATGGTATTACCGAAATTTTCACCTTCCATCGGCAGCTGGATTCTCTTTTCATTAATGGAATCAATCCCGATTCAAGCGACATATTTTTCGTACAATCGCGGTTCATCGATACCACTAGATGGGTTAATAATACAGTTAATATTAAAATAATAGGCCTTGGCAACTTAGACTACAATAATGACAATTTTGAGGATATTGTTTTTCAAATTGATGCAGGTTTTTCACTACAACCAAGAAATACATATATTTTTGATATAAAGAACGATACAATACTAAAAAGTCCTCCATCCTATGCCCACCTTGCATATCCCTTTGGGCAAATATTTGATATAAATAAGGATGGCAAAGAAGAAATTTTGCTCAGCACGCACGCATCAGAGAATATCAGAAACTTCGATTTACCTTACCATGATTACAGCAGCTATGTTATGGTATTGAACAATCAATTATCATTTGTGCGAAAACCATATGAAATTAAGGGCTCCATGTCGCACACCAAGACTTTTCCAATTGTTAGAAACAAACACCGTAGTATTTTAGTCTATTATCACAATTATGGGGAGCGAAACACCGACAGCCTGTTTCTTTTTTCACCAGAAGTTGAGCCTGAACATAAGATCTGTTTGGACTCACTAATAAATAAAATAGGATCACCAATTAACATGCGTTTTCATCTGGACAAAGGCGATTACAACTACCTTCCAAACCCTATGATTGGATTTAAAAACGGAATTATTATTGAATTTGATTCCCTATTGAATATTTCAAAGCAAATCAAAACCAAAATAACGCCTCTTACACATGCCATTCCGTTGCAATTAGATAATGATTCAACAAACAGGGAATATCTAATCTCAAATAACAAAAACGTATTTTTCACAGACCATAAATTTAGAATTTTAGCCACACCTGATATTGAAATAAATACTGTTCGAAATTTTGGTCGATTAATAAATATGGGGCATCCAAACTATTTTTATATTCAGGATAAAGAAAATGTATTTCATTTTGTATTTGAAATTAATCCCTGGTTTCAGTTTTCATGGCTTTTAATAATTATTGTATCATTCTTAATATGGCTAATTCTTATTGCCGTTAAAGGAGTTATTTCAATAATGAAAAAATATCAGATGATCAATATCCTAAGAGAAAGGGATACACACAAAACGCATTTGGCCAGAGAGCTTCATGATGAATTAGGAAGCAAAATCACGGGTTTACGATTAATGCTTGAGAATTTAGACATTTCAGAATCGACTAAAGAGGTACATAAATTATCGGAACACCTCCAACAAACACATGAAGAAATACGGAACATAATATACAACCTTGCACCTCCAAACCTTAAAAACAAATCATTTGGGCAGACTATCCAACAACTAATACATACTTTTGATACCATATCAGATATCGATTTTCATTTAGAATTTTTACCAGACAAGTGTATTGTTGATCAACTAGATAAGGATGTCAAAACTGAGTTATTCAGAATTTTACAGGAAAGCTTAAACAACATCATTAAACACGCCAATGCCAGCACTGTTATTTTACAGTTTATGCAGCAGGAACATTACCTTGAAATTTTTGTTGAGGATGATGGAATAGGATTTGATTCAGAAAACACCCAATCGGGGCAAGGGTTGATTAGTATGGAGACCCGAGCCAAGATGATAAAAGGATTTATGAGTCTCTACAGTGAAAAAGGCAAAGGAACGTCCATAGCTATACAAGTACCTATTAAAGTTAAAAAGAAAAAAAACGGAAATGTCTTATTCGATTTTATTATTAGACGATCACCAAATCATCACTAATGGGTTAAAAGTACAACTGGAAAAAAGCTTTCCAGGAGCAACCATTTTTGAGGCTAACTCGGCCACAAGAGCTTATGATGTTTTACTCAGTAATTCAATTAACATCGTTGTATCTGATCTTTCTGTTGACGAATATTTAAGTGAGCTCGAGCTTGTTAACCGACTTAAGGAAATTAACCCCGAAATAAAACTCATTGTATTTAGTATGCATGCACATGCATCTATAATCCAAAATTTAATAGATAAAGGTATTTCTGGTTATATAGTTAAAACCTCAGACGCAAGCGAAATTACAAATGCCATTAAAGGTATTGAAAATGGAGAAGTATATTTATGTAAAAATGCAAAAGAAGCTTTAAAAAATACTGAAATAGCTGAACCCACCTCATTCGTATTTACTCAACGTGAAAAACAAATTATTAAACTTATTGTAGAAGGTAAAAAAACAACTCAAATAGCACGTACACTAAGAATTACTGCTAATACTGTTGAAAGCCATCGTAAAAATATTTTCAAAAAAAC
>PKTE01000288.1 GCA_002869335.1 Salinivirgaceae bacterium
AATAACCTGGTATTGCCGGATCAACGATTAGGTTGTGGTCATTATGATCAAAGGGGAATGATTTGTAGATTATTTGCTTACAATTACACTGTTAATAAATATGGTCAGAGAAAGTTAGCTGCATGCAAACCCATTATGTTGGCGCAAACAGAACAAGTGAAAGAAGCCAATATCTTACTTGCGGCAAATCCATTAGGACCAAAAGCATCTGATTATTATTCGCAGTTACGATTTATTGACTATTGGCATGGATCTCAGTTGCATCCTATTGCGCAGGCAATTCAAATAGCAATTGAAGCTATTCTGACAGATTCACGCTACAGAGGTAAGAAAGCAGGGTAGGTTCAAATAATATAAGACTCAGTTTTTCTAGTCTTTAAACGTACATTTTAAGTTTGGATCGGCCTGAGTATTTTCAGCGGGCACCTTCTTACTTGAAGATTTCGGCCGTAGGCAAATTAAAAAATGTCTGAGATGATGTCCTATATCAATTATGTGAGACTAAGACTAAACTAGCATCATCGAGTTTTTTTTTAATTTAGAAATCGAAAGTTAAGAAGGTCGCTTAAAATACTAAGCCTTGAATTTTTTGCTTCGTTTTTGGTTCAAGCCAAAAATGAAGAGCCCGTCGGCTAGAGACAATGTTAAATGGTTTATATAGTTTATATTCTGAAAAAATAGAATAAACTCAAAATGAAAACCACCTCTCATACTCCTCTCTGCTATTTATATTAATAGTGATTCTCTCATCATTCACGGGTACTCGGAGTGATGGGAATTGCTGCATGAATTGTTTGAAGTGCGTTTGAGGATCTTCCGTTTTTAAAACGGTTTCCAGTACTTTCGTAGAAGCCAAAAATGGATGCCCTCCTTTGCCTTCAAATGTGGGGATAATATAATCAGCTGTAGAGCTTTTTTCTGCTAAAATGTTTAATGTTTCCTTTTTTGTGAATGGGTTGTCAATGTTCTGAATAAAAGTGCGTTGCGGTTTGCTCATCACTTTTGCTGCCAAATGCAATGAATAAAATTTCTGCCATTCGGGATGTGGATTGATGATCAATTTTGCATCATGAAGTTTAAGGTTTTGATTCTCCATTAATTGAATCACACTTTCATTCACCACAATACAAATTTCTTCACATCCGAAAAGGTTATATGTTTTTACAATTTGTTCAATAAATGTAAGTTCTTTATCATAAGGTAATAGTAGTTTTGGGTGTCCCATGCGTGTACTTAGACCGGCTGCTAAAATGATCGCAGAAAATTTTTTGCTTTTCGTTACTGTGTGTGTCATATTTTCCTGAAAAAGAACTTTAGTTGCATTGATTTATCACAAAAATATTAATTTATTTAGGATTTGTGTATTTTTAAGGTTCAATAAATTTGATACGTGGATTAGTGATAGGATACTAGAGCGAAATTCGAAGACGTCATTGCGATCCCGATGCAATCGGGAGAAGCAATCTCCTTCAAATTATTTTTTAAGAGATTACTTCGTCGTTTTCACCTTCGCTGCGCTACGGCGTTAAACTCCTCGTAATGACGTTTGCAATTATCCGCGTTCTAAAAATATTAATTATGTCAGATAGATTTCATCCAATTAGTCTAAAGCATTTGCTTACCAATATCACAACCGAATTAGAGAAACGCCAATCGTTTTATGGTATTCCTCAGGAATTAGCATTTAATCCGGCACAATATTCGGCATTTACACAGAATATTTTTCGCCAAAATATTGATACGCCTGTTGGTGTAGCTGCTGGACCTCATTCACAACTGGCGCAAAATATTATCGGTTCATGGATGATGGGAGCCCGTTATATTGAGTTGAAAACGGTTCAGACCCTGGATGAAATTGAAGTGGCTAAGCCTTGTATCGATATGCAGGATGAGGGTTACAACTGTGAGTGGTCGCAGGAGCTGAAAATCAAGGAGAGTTTCAATGAATATCTGAATGCATGGATTGCTGTGCATTATTTGAACCATAAACTTCATGGCGACAGACCGTTGAATACCATTTTCAATATGAGTGTGGGATACAACCTCGAAGGTATTATGAATGATAATGTGCAGTGGTTTTTTGCTAAAATGAAAGATTGCTCTGCCGAGCTAAAAGTAAAAATCGATGAGGTTAAAGCAGAATTCCCAGAGGTGGCTCAGCTAAATATTCCGTCACGTATTTCTGATAATATCACTTTGTCTACCATGCATGGATGTCCTGCCGATGAAATTCAGGATATTGGTATGTATCTGCTTAAAGAACAAAAGCTACATACATTTATTAAGTTGAATCCTACGCTGTTGGGGCCAGTTGAGTTACGTAAGATATTGAATCAAACCAGTAATTTTAAATCGGTGATTCCTGATCAGGCATTTGAACATGACTTGAAATATCCTCAAGCTTTGGAGATTATCAAAGCGTTGGGCGATGAGGCGAAAAGGCAGGATTTAGAATTTGGATTAAAGTTGACTAATACACTTGAAACTCAAAATTATAAGGGTATTTTCGGCGACGATGTGCCTATGATGTACATGAGTGGTCGTTCGTTACATCCACTTACTGTGAATATTGCTCGTAAGTTGCAAAATGATTTTAATGGGCAGTTGCAATTGAGCTTTTCAGGAGGTGCAGATGCCTTCAATATCTCAGATGTGTTGGCAGCAGGCTTTAAAACTGTAACGGTAAGTTCTGATTTGCTGAAGCCGGGTGGTTACATGCGTTTGAATCAGTATTTCGAAGAGATGCAGAAGCGTTTTTCGGAGGCTAATGTGCAAAATATCAGCGGATTGATCGAAAAGATGGGTGGCTCTTCCGAGTTAAAAGAGTCGGCACATACGTATTTGCAAAAATATGCCGATCAAGTATTGACAGATGAACGCTACCAGCGTACACGTATTCAAGATCCAAGCATCAAAACCGATCGTGAATTGGGAATGTTTGATTGTATTGCAGCGCCTTGCCGCGAGACATGTGCTACGAATCAGGATATTCCAGACTATTTATATTACACAG
>PKTE01000117.1 GCA_002869335.1 Salinivirgaceae bacterium
AGCTCACTTAGGCATTTCACGCGATATGGAATGGTCTAAAAAACATGACCTTATCGAACATTTAGTTTACTTTTTGAGTTCTACCTCAACCTGTCCGGCAAGATTCCGATGAGGGGTTCTTGCAAGTTCAATGGCGCTGTGTGCTCCTTGATCTATCCAGCGCGTTGGAACCTGTGTGTGACGAGTAACGCCTACCTTAAGGCCTCCTGACAATGCTAAATAAACTACATGTTCGATAAGGTCATGTTTTTTAGACCATTCCATATCGCGTGAAATGCCTAAGTGAGCTTGATTTTTTTCAGTATTAATTACACTGGGATCTGTTTGTGGTAATTTCATATATCACGGGTAGCAATAGCCTTGAAAGAATTACTTATTGGTTTTGCGCCCACAATGAATACAATGAATATTTCCAGTAGAATGAATCGCAAGGGTTTTACCTATTTGCTCATTCATAGCAATTTGTTCATTGTCAAAGTTTAAGGTGTATTTAACAACATCCTCTAGTGAGGTTTCCATTTTTAAAAAATGTCCCAGCATAATTCTAGTTTTTGAATGATACGAACATACCTAAATTGCCAATATTTAGCAAAAAAGAGCCTATTTAAATGAAAGAATAGAAAAGGCGAATTGTTTAAATTAAGAATAAAATGCAAGCGTATGTTATTGGTAATTTGCATCTAATATACAATAATCCTATTTAGAGACATATATTTATAATGCTTATAATTCAGGGGTTTACTTTGTGATGATTTGAATTAATGTTAATTTTGCCCCGTTAATTTAAAAATATGGAAAACTTAGAGCAGATATTTAAGGAAGTTAATTCCAAGAAAATAATGGTAGTAGGCGATGTGATGATCGATTCATACATGTGGGGGCGTGTAGATCGTATTTCACCAGAAGCACCTGTTCCGGTTGTGTCGGTTACAAAAAAGGAAAACAGGTTGGGGGGAGCCGCCAATGTGGGATTGAATATAAAGGCCATGGGAGCAGAACCCATTTTATGTGGAATTATTGGGAATGATGATCAGGGGAAAAACTTTCGAAAGCTACTGCATAAAAGAAACATGACAGATCTAGGGTTAATGCCTGTTAATGAAAGACCAACAACTGTCAAAACTAGAGTAATTGCATCAAGCCAGCATCTTTTAAGGGTTGATGAGGAAATAAGTGACTCTATTCAAAATGATATTGCCAGAAAGTTTTCAGATCATGTTATTGAGATTATTGAAACACAAAAGCCACATGTCATAATTTTTGAAGATTATGACAAAGGAAATATTACGCCTGAAGTTATTCATTTAATTGTTGACAAGGCTGTTGAATTAAAAATACCCGTTTTAGTTGACCCGAAAAAGCGTAACTTTTTCGATTATAAGAGAGTTACGTTATTTAAACCGAACTTTAAAGAGCTCGTTGAGGGCATGAAAATCTCAATTTCCAAATTAGATACTGAGGCTGTAGCTAATGCTGCTGAAAGATTGCGTGAGCAATTGAATGCAAAATATGTAATGGTTACACTTTCCGAAGCTGGTGTTTTATTGACCAATGGTGATGATAAATTCACAATGCCTGCCCAAAAGCGTGAAATTGCAGATGTTTCTGGAGCTGGAGATACGGTTATAAGCGTTTTGGCATGCTGTATGGCGGCGAACGTTGATGCAAAAACAAGCACGGTAATTGCAAATATTGCCGGCGGACAAGTGTGTGAAAAAATAGGAGTGGTGCCGGTTGAGAAAACCCAATTGTTATTGGAAGCTCAAAAATACTTTACAGTTAAATAGCAAGGACATGAAGCAAATTACAGCATTCATTTTAATTCTAATGGTTACGGCAAATACTTTTGGACAAAACCATCGCGATAGTATAAATGTAGATCAATATAATATTACCATTGATGTTTCTGATTTCACAACGTATGTTTTATATGGTAATACGGAAATAATTTTTCAACCAGTTGATGGAGATATCCATGAAGTTGCTTTTGATTTATATGCCTATACAATAGATTCTGTTTTTTTAAATAATGAAAAAATTGAAGTATATTCTTATAATGATACGGTAATTTCATTTTTGCCAGCATCTCCTATAACATCCGGGCAAATAGATACCTGTCACATTTATTATCATGGAATACCCTCGGCGGAGCCAGCATATGGTTGGGGAGGTGTTCACCATGGATCTTCAATGATATTTAACATGGGTGTTGCCATTGAAGATGTGCCGCATGGCTTTGGTCGTGGTTGGTTTCCGTGTATTGATAATTTTACAGACCGCGCCTACTATAAAATTAATGTAATTACTCAACCAAATCACAGGGCAATTGCCTCGGGTGTATTAGATGAGGTTGCAGACTATGGTACAGACAAAAAAATATGGAAATGGAATCTTGCTCAAACATCACCAACTTACCTTGTGTCGTTTGCCGCGGGGGAATTTACATTAAACACGATGAATTATTCGGGAGAAACAACAAGTTTCCCGATCGAAATATATGCTTTAGGAGGCGATAGTGCCGCAGCAGCAAATACATTTGCAGATGTTCCTGAAATGATTTCATTATATGAAGATTTATTCGGACCTTATCATTGGGATAAAGCAGGTTATACTGTAGTAAATTTCAATTCTGGAGCAATGGAGCATCTTACAAATATTGCATATCCAAGCTATGCTTTATCTACAAACCAATCTGATCAAACGCTGGTCGCACATGAGCTTTCTCATCACTGGTTTGGGAACCTGGTTACTTGTGAAAAAGCGGAACATATGTGGCTCAATGAAGGATGGGCAAGTTATTGCGAAGCGCTGTATATGGAGCATTTTTTTGGCAAAGACGCTTATAATAGCTATGTTACATCAAATCAAAGAGATGTAGTTAGCAGTGCGCACGATGCAGATGGGGGTTATTGGGCATTGAGTGACATACCACTTGACTTAACATATTCAACTACTGTTTATGATAAAGGTGCACTGATTGTTCATAATTTGCGCCAATACATGGGCGATGAACTGTTTTTTCCTGCAGTAAAACATTATTTGGCTACTCTGGCCGAAAATACTGCAAGTTCAGCGGATTTGAGAGATATGCTTATGGAATCATCTGGAATGGATCTAACCGGCTTTTTTAATACATGGGTGTTTAATGGTGGTTTTCCACAATATGTGGTTGATTCAGTTATTGTTGATGGAACAGATGTTTTGGTTGGGGTTTCACAACAGAGTATTGGCAGGGAATATTTTGGTGATCAGAATAAGGTTCAGATTAATTTTGTAGACGAAGATTGGAATGTAGTAAGTGATTGGATAACCTTTGATGGAGAATCAGGCACGCACTTATTTTCTCCTGGAATTGAGCCGGTTATGACAATTTTAGATTTATACAATAAAACGGCAGATGCTGTTTTTGATAGTTATAAGGTATTAAATAATTTGAGTTACTACTCTCCAACAGGCACAAGTGTTACTATTTATCCACAAGAGCTAACGGATTCTGTTTTTATTCACGTTGCTCAAATGTGGAGCGGCCCAAAAGATGCCGGTATTTCTGCAAATGGTTTGGAGCCAATTGATTTGCCTTATTGGAGAATATCATTCGACGCTGTTGGCACATTTTCCGCAAAAACAAGATTTATTTATAATACAATTGGACATGATCAATTGAACCTCACAGATGAAGACAGCTTGGTTCTTATATACCGACCAGATAGCAGAAGTGAATGGGGAATTCCGCAACACGGAAACTATGGGAATTTAGGATCAGGCAGCTTGAAACTTGAATATTTACGCCCGGGAGACTATGCTATTGCCAAATGGCAAGGAGCTGTAAACATCAAAGAACCAGATGTTAAGACATTAAATGTATGGCCAAATCCTTTTATAAATGGTTGTTATTTTGAGCTTCCAAATTATTCCAAAGTGGAGATTAGGGTTTATAATATTAACGGGCAGGTAGTTGACAATATGTTTTTGGATAATCATTCGAAGCAATATTATTATAATGCTTCAGAATTGAATAGCGGGGTTTATTTTTACGAAATTTTACATAAAGATCGACCATACTCTTCTGGTAGAATTATAAAAATGTAGCGATGGGAATGCTAAGGATAAATTCTAAGGTTGTAAGCTATGATCTAGAGGGAAATGGTCCCTGTATTGTGTTTCTTCATGGGTACCTTGAATCTAAAGAAGTTTGGGGTGATTTTGTAAAACGGTTTCCTAATTATACTGTCATAACCCCAGATTTGCCGGGACATGGTGATTCAGAGATAATGGATTAAAACCAAACCATGGATCAAATGGCAGAGTCTATAAAGGCTATTTTAGATCACGAAAAAATTTCTAAGTGTGTTATTTATGGTCATTCAATGGGTGGTTATGTGGCAGAAGCTTTTACCAGAAACTGGCCTGAAATGGTTTTTGGACTAGGGCTGATGCATTCAACCATTTATGCCGATACAGAAGAGAAAAGAACCAATAGAAAAAGGGAAATAGAATTAATACGTAACGGAAAAAAAGCAATGGTTGTATCTGGAATGCTACCCAACATAGTTGCCAAAGCAAATACAGAGAGACTGCGGCCTGTTATTGAAGAAATTATTGACCACGCTAAAATGTTTGCCGCTAAGGGCATTATTGCTGTTCTTAATGCAATGATGCAAAGACCGGAGCACACAGTAAATAGTCAAATCCCTTTACATTTAATAGCTGCGGATGCTGATAATTTTATCCCGTTGAAGGTTTATTCAAAAATGAAAGAAGATTATCCACATATTACTATGGATACAATTAAAGGAAGCGGGCACTCCTCGTTTATTGAATTTCCAGAAGAAAGCGCAGCTGTCATCAAAGATTTTCTTAAGTCAATCAATTAATTGGTAAAATATAGAAAAGGGAAGCTATCTTTGTTGTTTGCTACTGTTCACAAATTTGAAATACTAATCTGCGTTGAAGAAAAAGTTTATAGAAAGCCTCGGGCTGGTTTTATTATTAAACATGTTGGTGAAGCCGTTTTGGATCTTTGGCATCGACCGGACAGTGCAGAACGTTGTTGGCCCGCATGATTACGGCGTTTACTTTGCCTTATTCAATTTTTCATTGATTCTCAACATTATCCTTGATTTGGGTTTGACGAACTACAACAACCGGAATATATCTCAACACCAGTTTTTACTTTCGAAGCATTTTTCAAACATAGTTGTGTTGAAGTTTTTACTTGCGGTTGTTTATTTTATTGTAACCGTAGCCGTAGCAGCAGTTTTGGGATACAACGCAGTTGAAATCAAAATGCTCCTATTCCTTGCGTTCAACCAGTTTTTGCTCTCATTTATATTATACTTAAGGTCTAATTTAGCAGGGCTTCATCTATTTAAAACCGATAGCATTGTTTCTGTTTTAGACAGGCTTTTGATGATTGCTATATGCAGCGTGCTTCTTTGGGGAAATGTTACGAATCAAAAGTTCCAGATAGAGTGGTTTGTTTATGCGCAAACAGGGGCCTACGGAATTACTGCAGCATTTGTTTTCATTTTAGTTGCCATGAAAGCGGGTTTTGTAAGGTTAAAGTTTGATTTTACTTTTTTCCGGGCAATATTGAAAAAAAGTTTGCCATTTGCCCTGTTAATATTACTTATGGCTTTTTATTATAGAGTAGATTCTGTAATGCTAAATCGGATGCTTCCAGAGGGAAACTTACAAGCAGGTATTTATGCACAGGGGTTTAGGGTTTTGGATGCAGCTACTATGTTTGCATTCTTGTTTGCCGGGCTTTTGCTTCCCATTTTTTCAACCATGATTAAGCGTAAGCAAAAAGTTGATCAAATGGTTAGCCTTTCTGTGATGCTTTTGTTTGTTCCTGTTATTTTATTGTCTGTATCCAGCTATTTTTTCCGTCATGAATTAATGGCTCTATTGTATCATCACGATATTGATGTGTCTTCGCCGGTATTTGGAATTTTAATTTTAGCTCTCATTCCCATTGCATCGAGCTACATATTTGGAACACTACTAACAGCAAACGGATCGCTTAAGGCACTTAATTTAATGTCGTTTGGCGGAATGGTGCTCAATATAATATTGAACTTTATTCTTATTCCCAAATATCAAGCACTGGGATCAGCAATAGCTAGCATTTTCACACAAACGTTAATAGCGGGAATACAAATTTTTATATCATATAGGATTTTTGGATTTAGAATTAATTTTTCATTGATATTCAAGTTCATCTCTTTCTTCCTTTTGGTCGTAATTATTGGATATACTATGCGATATACTGATCTCAAATGGATATATCAATTTTCAATTACCATTATTGGAGGATTTGTTTTTGCAGCACTTATTAAACTGTTCACATTTAATGGCTTATATAAAATTCTTAAATACGATGAGCCTGCCGAAGAACAATTATAGATGCATGAAAATGCTGAGTATAAACAGATGAAAATAATTACATCTAACACTATTTTTTATAATTTTGAAGGTTTGTGAGAAGTTTTTTTAATAAAAGAGTGATTCTCACAGAATTAACTATTGTAAATGAATTAAAAGAATCAACATGAATTATAAACGCACCAATATTATAGCAGGATGGGTTGCATTTTTAGTGGCAGCCATAGTTTATTTATTGACCATTCCTCCAACTACAAGTTTTTGGGATTGTGGAGAGTTTATAGCAACAGCTTATAAGCTTGAAGTATGTCATTCACCAGGCTCGCCCTTGTTTATGATCATTGCCCGCATTTTTACAATGTTTTCTGTAGACCCGTCTAATGCAGCATTAATGGTGAACGCAATGTCTGCCCTGGCAAGTGCATTTACAATTATGTTTTTGTTTTGGACAATTACTCACTTATCGCAAAAAATTATTGCAAAAGAGGGTGAATTGACAGATGGTCGCTATTGGGTTATATTAGGATCAGGCTTTGTGGGTGCTTGGGCGTATATGTTTACCGATACATTTTGGTTCTCTGCAGTGGAAGGAGAGGTTTATGCGTTGTCTTCGCTGTTTACAGCTGTTGTGTTTTGGGCAATTTTAAAGTGGGAAAACATAGCAGACCAGCCATACGCTAACCGATGGATTATATTAATAGCTTATTTAATTGGATTGTCAATAGGTGTTCACTTGCTTAACTTGTTGGCTATTCCTGCCATTGTGTTTGTATATTATTTCAGAAGATATAAAACAACAAAAGTTGGGGTTTTAGCAGCTGCCGCTATTTCTTTAGTCATATTGGGAGCAATAATGTATTTAATAATTCCTTACACTGTTGAATTTGCAGCTTTTTTTGACCGCATTTTTGTAAATTCTTTCGGGCTTCCGTTTAAGTCAGGAGTTGTTGCATTTGCTATATTACTTATTGCTGCCGTGATTTATGGTATTTGGTATACACATAAAAAAGGAAAGGTTGTTTTAAACACTCTTATTTTAGGAGTTACAGTAATTATTATTGGATACTCATCGTATGCAATGACCGTAATTCGTTCGAATGCAAATCCCCCGATGGATCAAAATAATCCAGAAGATTTATTCTCATTACTATCATATCTTAATCGTGAACAATATGGTGATCGTCCTTTGATGTATGGGCAATATTATTCTGCGCCTGTTGTGGATAGTAAAGACAAATTCACATATAGAAAGAGTGGAGACAAATATGAAAAATATAGTAACGGAATAGAATACATTTATGATGATCGCTTTTCCACCATTTTTCCAAGAATGTATGATAGCGATGCCGATCATGTGAGAGAATATAAAAAATGGGGAGAAGTGGAAGGAACGCCTATTACGGTGGCTGAAGGCGATGTGCGCATAAAGCCAACGTTTGGTGAAAACTTGCGGTTTTTCCGAGATTATCAAATCGGGTGGATGTATTTCCGATATTTCATGTGGAACTTTGTGGGTAGGCAAAATGATATTCAGGGGCATGGAGAACCCGGTAATGGAAACTGGATTTCCGGATTTTCATTTATTGACAATAGATTGGGAGATCAGCAAGATCTGCCAGATCATTTGGCAAATCATAATGCCAGAAACACGTATTATTTTTTACCGCTCCTTCTTGGATTAATAGGGCTGTTCTACCATTATAAAAAGCACAAAAAAGATTTCTGGGTGGTTATGATGTTGTTCATTCTTACAGGAATAGCAATTGTTGTTTACCTGAATCAATATCCTCTGCAGCCTCGCGAACGAGATTATGCTTATCCGGGGTCGTTCTATGCTTTTGCAATATGGATCGGAATAGGTGTTTTGGCCATATATGAGCTATTAAATAAAATTTCGAATCAAAAGGTGGCTGCAGTGGCGGCAACAGTAGTAAGTTTGGTGGCTGTGCCAGGTATTCTTGGCAGCGAAAACTGGAACGATCATGATCGCTCTAAAAGGTATACTGCAAGAGATTTTGCATATAACTATCTGAACTCCTGTGAAGACAATGCTATATTGTTTACCAACGGGGACAACGATACCTTCCCATTATGGTATCTGCAAGAGGTTGAAGAAGAAAGAACAGATGTGCGAATTATTTGCCTTCCATATTTAAGTACTGATTGGTACATAAATCAAATGAAGCGAAAGGCATATAAATCTGATCCGGTTCCATTTTCTATGGATAATCCAAAATATAAAACAGGAGTACGGGATTATTTAATTATTAGAAACAGACCTGATCTGTTTTTGAACGAACGATATGACATATTTGAGTCAGAATTTATAAATACATTCAATTCCATAATGGACGAATTGTTGATTGTGCTCCAGAAAAGCGACTTTGTGAAAATGGAAGAATCAACTTACCAGAAGTTGGCGAATAGAGGTGAAATTACGCCCGTGCAGGTGGCGTCGCTTGTGAAAAGGCTGAAAGAAGAGAAGCTAAGGAGTAAGTTTAATATTAAGGTAGATTTGATCAACAAATTGGATAAAAAAGTGGATCGTTTGCTTGAGGATTTAGGGAAAAAACCAATGCCATTAAAAGAAGCAATGGATTTTGTTGCCAGTGATGCTTTGAGCACAAAGGGACAGTCTTTTGATGGAGCCCAGAGAAATTACTTACCAGCAAAATCATTTGTAATTAAAGTTGATAAGCAAAAGGTTATTGAAAATGGTACAGTTCAGCCCGAGGATACAGCAAAAATTGTGGATAAAATAATCTTTAGAATTAGGGGCAGAATGGTGGTTAAAAGTGATATGATGATTCTTGATCTTTTAGCCAACAATAATTGGGAAAGACCTATTTATTTTTCAAGTATTGGACGAGGAACATTTGAAGATCTAAGTAAGTATGCTCAAAATGAGGGTTTTGCTTATCGCATTGTTCCGGTTGAGAATAAATCGGATAATTTAGGTCGCATTAACACTCGACTTTTATATGACAGGTTCTATAACAAATTTATGTATAGAAACTTAAATAATGACGACAATCATCTTGGCTGGACAAATAGACGTACTATTGGCGTTGTTGGTATGCGCAGAAATATGGGAAGCCTGGCAGAGCAGTTGGTAAAAGAGGGTGAAAATCAGAAAGCAATTGATGCAATGGATAAGACATTTGAAATATTATCTGTTGAAAGATACCCATTAGACTATTTAGAGTTGGGCATGCTTGATGTTTATTATAGCGCGGGAGACAATGAAAAAGGCAATGACTTAATTCGAAAAGTATTTGACCATACTCTTGATGAGCTTAATTACTATTTAAAGGATGATCCTATTATTGATGCCGGATATAACCAAAGTCAACAAATTGCTGTAGCAATTATGCATAATATTTTCAGAACACTTGAGGTTCATAAGCAAACCGCGTTATTAAGCGAATTGCAACCAAAAGTGAAAGAAATGTTGGCGACAAAGTCTACTATTGTGCAAAGGGTTAATGACTATAGTGCGCGCGAAAAGCAATTGATGAATATTTTCTTTTCATTGCCAGATAATCGGGTTCAGGAATGGTTCGGAGGGCTTTCGAATTCAGATAAGCAATTTGTGGCAGAGCTTAATGAATTGAGTAGGCAGGAAATAAAAATTTTACAACTTTATGTGTCGTGGATAAATGAATAAAATGAGATAAAACTATAGAATAAAAAAAACCGGAGATGAAACCTCCGGTTTTTTAGTTCTAAATATTTGGATTAATAACGACATCTTCCGTCTCTATAACCTTGACCATTTCCTGGTCCGTTACCACGGCCACCACCTCGGTGATAACCTTCTCCTCGGTGTCCTCGACCATGTCCCTGGCCGAATCCTCCCATTTTAGGTCCTCTGTTGGTTCTGTCAAAGTATACCTTTTGATCGTCTGTTAATAATTCACGAACGGCTAAGTGATGATGATTTGCCGCAATAGCCATGTTAGTTTTAATAGCACCCATCTCTTTTATTTTACCATCAATGGCATTTTGATCTGGTTTGTCGGCTACTTTAAGTTTCTGCATTTCTGCTCTTAAAATATCAAGATCAGCACGAAATGTTTTCATTTCTTTCCAATGAGCTGTGCGAAGTTCTTTTATTTTTGCCTCTTGATCATCGGTCAAATCTGGAATTCTACATTCTTGTTGTCCTTTGTTTATTCCTTGTGCTTGTCCATCGTTGTAACGAGGACCTCTTTGGGCATTTAATGCGGTTAGGGAAGTGATTAATAATATTCCCAATACTAATGATAATTTTTTCATGTCGTATGATTTTAAAGTTTATTTGCTTCTATGATATGGTTAAGAAAAAAAGGTTTAATTGGCACATGAAAAAAATTATATATGTAGGAATGTTCCATTAATGGCAGGTGGCGTAAGGGTTTGTTGTACAGCGCCTTGCCCTGGCGGTGGTGTGTGAAAAAAAATCATATGGTTTGATGCCAAATAAGAATTAACTTAGCGAAAAACATATTGTAAGCAAATGCAAAGAATTTTTTTACTTCTGATTGGACTGTTATTTTCTTTACTGCTAAGGGCTCAACTTACTGATAATAATGGCGAGTGGGTGATAAAAGATTCAAGTAGTGTGCAAATAGCTGATTTGCCCTGGACCCAAAGTCAAATCAAAAATGTATTAAAAGATTCTTCTTATACGCATTTTATGAAAAGCCTTACGGAAGATGTGCTTTTTGAGATGGTAAAAGGCAAGTCTTTTCTGTCGGTTAGCCCGGAAATATTATTAAATGGCAGTTATGAACCAGAATTGGGCGAGAATTTTTTTGCATATGGTGGTGGTGGACGATTACAATATTTATTAAATGATAAGTTTTCATTAAAAACGCGAATATATGGTTTTCAGCAAGATGCTCTTGCAGGCGATTCTATAAGGGGCGTCAATAATCTAATGCCGGGTGCATATAAGAGTAATTATGTTTCCGGCATCATGAGTTATTTTGATTTTAGAATGAGAATGGCTTATGAACCATCAAAGTATTTTCATTTTGAAGCGGGCATTGATAATCATTTTGTGGGTGATGGATACCATTCAATTTTAATGGGAAATAACGTTTCTCCTTATCCATTCGCAATGATTTCCACCTCATTTTGGAAGATCGATTATAATGTACAATACCATTTTCTAAAAGATGTAGCTTATCCGGATTTGTCTAAGGTGTATAATAAGTATATGACAACGCACCAATTAAATTTTCGGGCAACACCCAAACTTCATTTTTATATATTGGAGGCAGTTGTATGGAAACAAGAGGATTCTGTTGTCAATCGAGGTTATGATATGAGTTATTTGAATCCAATAATTTTTTTCCGGCCGGTTGAGTTTCAGTTAGGAAACCCATCTCCAGATAATGTGCTAATAGGCTTTGGATTTAGATATCAACCTCTTAATTGGTTTAGGTTTTATGGGCAGGGATTATTAGATGAGTTTTATTTAAAAGAAATTCAGGCACAGAATGGATGGTGGGCCAATAAATTTGCTTTTCAAATAGGATTTGAATCAAAGTTTTCTGTTAGCGATCATTTTTTTAAGCTACAAGCTGAATATAATATGGCAAGACCATATACATATTCGCATATTGGGTCAATGCAAAACTATGGCCATCGTTTATACTCTCTGGCTCATCCTCTTGGAGCAAATTTTGGAGAGGCTTTGTTTTGTGCCGGCTGGAATTATAAAAATATTAGCCTTGATGCCAAAATAGCAGCCATAATGGTTGGAACAGATGAATCAGATATTAATTATGGTCAAAATATTTATCGCTCCTATATTGATCGGGAATCAGAATACGGGCATTCCTGGCTGCAGGGAAATCTGCAAAAAGATATTTCCGCAGATATCAGAGCGGGTTATGTAATAAATAAAGCTTTAGATTTGAACTTATCGGTTGGTTTACGCAGCTATCCTTCTTATTCATCATCTGCAATAGATGCGCAAAGATTTAATGAATTTTATTTGCGTATTTCTACCTTCACAGCACCACGCATGAAGGATCTATATCGAACTACAGGTTTGTATGAATAAAAAAAGGCCTTCGTTATGAAGACCTTCTTTGTAAACCGTGAAATCTTATTTTAAATTTAGTTTTTTCTTGATGTCTTTTGGAAGCGCATCTTTGTGTACAACGATGCTCATCGTTTTATATTTGATGAAAGGTTTTGATACGTAAAAGTATCCTTTGTAAATGTTTTTATCATCCCATGAGTTTTTAACCTTATAGTACTCATTACCATTTTGATCTTTAGCTGTTCCTACAATATGCATTCCGTGGTCATCAGTAGTTTGATAATTATCAAATGCTTCCTGGCGCATCTCTTGAGTGATGTTTTTTTCAGGTACAATCTCTTCAAAGCTATAAAGCATTGATTTGCGCTCTTTTTCGCTCATTTTTTCCCATTTCTCTTTTTCAGAACCAGCAAGTTCTTCTACATCAGTTTCAGGAACGATGGCAATACCGTTTTTCCATGAAAATCCCTTTTCGCTAACGTCAGCAGCCCAACCGATTGAGTATCCTTTGTCAATTGCATTGTCCATAATTTGAACCAATTCGTCAATTTTCACATTGTAAAAAGAGGCCCATGACCAATTATCTGGTACTTCAAGAATAAACGGCTTGTAAAAAGGATGATGTGTATAAGATGAAAGATAAACGTAATCATCAGCATTTAATCCAACAACCTCTTCTGTAAAAGATTGTGGAGTATATGTTTTTCCGTTATATTCAAATTCTTTAGGCTCTTCACCTAAGTAAGCATCTAGAATACCATTTAAACCATTAAACCAGGCAGTTGATAATTTTCTGTTTTTGTTTTCAATAACGGCATCAACATATTCTTTCATTACATTGTCAAGTTCACCGTGCACATGGTTGTCTTCTCCATATTGCAATCCACTATATGCGCCTTCAGGAAGCAGACCATATTTTTTCATTACATCAAAAGCATCGTTTAGAGCACCACCACCTCCAAAATTGAAGTTTCCGTGCATTCTAACATCACGTTTCGCCTTGTCACCATATACTTTGCGTACCACCCACATTTCTGAAAGGTCTAATACTTCTCCACCATTTCGGATTACTTCTGATTCAATAAATGAAAGAGTTGAGAAGCTCCAGCAAGTACCACTGCGGTATTGATTTTCTACAGCTCCTGATTTAACTTCTTTAATAGTTGTGAATTCGTAAGCACTCTTTTTTTCTTTATCCTGAGCATAGGTTAGCCCAAAGGCAAAAAGCGCTGCAAGTAGTAAAGATATTTTTTTCATAAGTTTAATTTTTGGTTGCATTTTGATTTTCGAAAGTATAAAAAAAATTCATCAAAAATAATGACTTGGCACTTTTATGAAGCCGCCGAAACCACAACTTGCTATTATTCAAGCATTTGTCTGGGTGGGCGTCTGATGTAAGTGCAGAAAACCGTATCAAAACCGACAAAAAGTGTTCGTCAGCGAACATGTTGTTTTTACTATTGCTGCTTTCGAAGTATTTACTAATTTTAACAAAAAATTAACGCCCATGAAGCGATTAATCGCACTTGTTGGAATCGCAATGTTTTTTTTCATGTCGGGTAATCTAAGCGCTCAATATGCAAAAGATGGGTATCAATTTGACTCAAAAATTAAAGCTCCCCGTGTAAGGCGGCCTGTTGCACATGAGTTATTACTCGATCCGAATGAAAGATTTATTGTTGTAAGCTATAGCAGCAAACCGACTGTTGTTGTTTTATATGAAATGGAAACATGGAAAGAGCTAGGTACATATAATATTCCGGGTTGGTTTGATCTAAGTAATAGTTTTGTTGGTCCGTTAGGTAAATTCCTGTTTTTGGATTTTGCCCGGTATTCTTCAAAATATCGGAGAATTAATCTCGAAACACAAGTTATTGATACTGTTGAGTGTTATGATACTCCTAAAGGATGTGTCCCCAAGGAAGGAGGGGTTCCACAAAAGGAATTATATACAAAAGATAAAACCTATTATTTCTCTATTAATAAAAAAAATCGCCGAGATATTCTTATCTTTAAACGTCGCGAAGAATAACTAAATTATTTATTATGAAGTATTTATTTGTTTGGCTGATTATACTGTCGAATTTTACAGTATTTAGTCAAAATAATGCATTTGAGATAGACCAAAACAAAATGAATGAGCTTTATCCGGATGCACATAAAGTGTTAATTTTTGATTCCATTTCTGCTGATGTAAAGGAGTCTGGTTTGAGTTATGTAACTCGCAAGCAATTGTTTTATGCTAAAGATGAAAAAGGAGCATCATCTTTAAGTACGATTACTTATGACTATGATCCGCTTTCAGCTTATGTGGAAATTAAAAAAGCAGTAATTTACCGCGCAGATGGATCTGTTGAAGAACTAGGAGCCGAAAGAGTTTATGATTATCCGCAACCAGCCCGAATGATTTATTGGGGTGCCCGACGCAAAATGGTTGAGCCAGGATATCTTGCTCCAGGTGATGCCGTTTATGTTGAATTATTTAGAAAAGGATTTACATATGCATTACTGCAGGGTGACAATGATGACGATAAGTATATTCCTCCAATGAGAGGCCACTATTATGATATAGTTCGCTTTTATGAATCATATCCGGTTCACAACAAATTCTTTAAAACAGCCATTCCTATTTCAAAAGAAGTAAGATACCAGGTTTTTAATGGGGACTTTGAAGTGAAAACGGACAGAAATGAAAAACAAATTTTTACATTTCAGTTAGGTCAAGTAAAGCCAATTTCAAGAGAACCTAATATGGTTGGTATGGATGATGTAATTCCAAAAGTACTAATAACAACCAGTCCTGATTGGGAAGCTAAATCAATATGGTTTTATAAAGTTAATGAGGATTTTGGAAGCTTTGAAAGTACGCCGGAAATAGATGCTAAAGTTGCAGAAATTCTAAAAGGAGCAACAACAGAACAAGATAGTATTGAGCGATTAACCCATTGGGTAGCTGACGAGATACGTTATTCGGGTATTTCAATGGGAGAAGGTGAAGGATATACACTTCATACCGGCGAAATGACTTTTACAGATAGATGTGGTGTTTGTAAAGATAAAGCAGGGATGTTAATTGTGATGTTGCGTGCTGCTGGATTTGAATCTTATGCTGCTATGACAATGGCTGGTTCGCGTATCGAAGATATTCCGGCAGATCAATTTAATCACTCAATTACTGTGATTAAAAGGAGAAACGGTAAGTATGAACTACTTGATCCAACATGGGTGCCATTTGTCCGTGAATTGTGGTCAAGCCGCGAGCAGCAACAGAATTACCTAATAGGACTCCCAGATGGTGCCGATCTTATGATTACAGATGTATCAGATGCCAGCAATCATTATTTAAAAATTAGCAATAATGCCACAATTGATGAGAAAGGCAATTTAACCGGAACGATTGAAGTTAGCGCAGAAGGGCAGTCAGACGCAGCGGTTCGAGGAATATTTACATATTATTATCAGTCGCAATGGAAAGCAAACCTTGAAAAAGAACTTCAGTCTATTTATCCACAAGCCGAAATAACAAAAATTACCAACACCAATCCATATCAATATGTCGCAGGTCCTGTTTCTATTTATTACGAATATTCTATTCCTGAATTTGCAATAGTTGATGACAACTCCTATATTTTTAATTCACTAACAAATAGTGGTTTTATGGAACATAATCGGTTTGGTCTTGGATTAAGGACAAACCTGGATGAACGGAAATATGGATTTAGAATACGTTGTTCGCAGGAAGTTAAAATAGATGAAAAAATAACTTTCCCGGGCAAAATTAAGCAAGTTGTAACCCCCGAGAGTGTTGATAATAAATCAGAATCAGCATCTGTTAAGGCCGGGTGGGATAAGAGTAAAAAGGACTTGACGTTTCAGGTGCATAGTAGATTTGAGAAACGCAAGTATAAGCCAACCGAATGGAGCGCTGTAAAATCTGTTGTTTCTGACATTAAAAAATTTCAGACAAACCCAATTCAAGTAAAAATAAAATAACAAGAACATGAAGTATATATTCTTAATAATATCAGCATTTATATTTGTTAACGCGCAAGCGCAACAATCAGATGCCACCTACTTGAAAATACATAAAACATATGTAATAAATGAGGATGGGTCTTACGATTACACATATACTCATCAATTAAAATATCATTCTTACATATCTTTTCATCGTAAATATGGCGAAACCTTTGTAATTTACGACCCAGATTATCAGTCGGTTAAGGTGCAGGAGTGTAAAACAACCATGCGTGATGGTAAGGTGGTAAAAGCTCCAGACAATGCATTTAATGAAGTATTACCACGATATGCTGAACACTCTGGTGCGTATAATCATTTGAGAGAACTTGTTATTACTCACACCGGTTTAGAGCAAGAGGCTCTTGTAGATTTAACATACACTATTCATTCTGATACAATGCCAGCTGGATTCTTATCAGGAAAAGAGTCATTGGTTTATTCATCACCAGTAAAAGAACTTAAATTAACGTTTAAGGTTCCGGCTAATGTTGAGCTGTCTTTTGAGGGAAACAAAGGGCAAAAAGTTTTTAATGAAAATGGTGACCAAAAAGTCTATACCTTTATATATAATGAACTGCCCGCTAATATTAAATTCACTAGAGCTGGAGGAGAGGCTGCAAGTGTGTTGTATTTTAATCAGGGCAAAAAACTGGAAACACAATTGATTAGTTTGATGAATTCTGAACTAAAGCCAGATAATTATGACAAGACTTTTGGTCCGGTTGTTAAGGAGAACATGGATGAGGTGATGAGAATTCAGCGAAAAATGGTGAAAGAGATGCGAACAATACATGTTCCATTAACCTTTCAAAAGCTACCAGTTCCTTCAATTAAAGCGATTCAATTAAATAACAGTGGAACAGTTATCGAAAAGGCGCTATTATTACGTAAAAAATTATGGGATATTAAAATAGATGCTAATCTTGCATTTGAATTTCCAGTTGAGCAATTCAACGAGAAAGTTAGCAACCTTGAGAATGTAACTAATGTGTATGTGGTTGTCCCAACAACCTCTGATCCAATTTTACTACCGGTTGATGATATTCCTGCTGCTAATCCTCTTTTCACAAATTACGATAAGGTTATTGTTGCCTTGAGTCCAGACGGAGAATTACAAAAACTTGTTCCCCAAAACATGAATTATGCAAAACTTGACATGTTTATTAAAGTCGGCAAAGACTATTCTGAAGTATCTTATCAAGGTATAGCGAATGGTATTTTTGCCGGGTGGCCAGGAGCAAACTTTGAAACACCCAGGCGCATGACAAATTACACGAAGGAAATTGAAGATGATATAGTTATTGAAAGCTCAGCGTCAATAAAAATGAATGGACGTTTTGAAAGCGAACATAATCAATATGACAATTTACTAGAAGTGAAATTGCCAATTTTAAATGCTGGTTTTAATCAGTTTATTCACGATCAATTGCCTAAAGGACAACCTTATGTCGTTGAATATGGTTTTCCTCTAGAAGAAACATATGTTTATTCAGTAGACAATAATAATGACTGTGAATTAATTAGAACGCCGGATGACTTTAATGTAAAAAATGACTTTTTTGAAATTGTCATCAGAACAGAAAAGGGTGAAAAGGAGACAATAATTACACAGTCCGTAAAAATAAAATCTCCCGTTATTCCTGCGGAGCATTATAAGCAACTGAGGGAATCAATGATTAATTTAGGAAAAAATACAGGACGAACATTGCTCTTTAGGTGCAATGAAAAATAAATACGAATGCAGCACAGTGAAAACTGTGCTGTTTTTTTATGACCGCAAATGATAAAATAAGGTGTTTTGTTTCATTGGATTTATCTGATGAGATAATTCGATACGCAAAATCAATTCAGAATAATCTTATTTCTCAAAATCTTTTTCAGGGAAAATATACAAAGCCAACGAACATTCATCTCACACTTAAATTTTTAGGCGAACTACCCCCGCAAAAAATTGATGAGGTTAATGATTTGCTTCAACAAGTGAAATTTACTCCTTTTAACATCACTATTTCTGATTTGGGAGTGTTTAGTCGAAGGCACATCCGAATTATTTGGCTAAAAGTAAGCGGTGCAGACCAATTACAAAAACAGATAGACACAGCATTGCAAGGTCATTTTCATCCAGAAGAACGATTCATGGGCCACATTACTATAGTTCGTGTAAAAAAGGCATTTGATAAAAATCTTCTATTAGATTACCTCGATAATTATACAATTACTCCCAAAGAAATACTTGTTTCAGAGTTTAGGTTGAAACAATCTATTTTGACTCCAGAAGGGCCAATATATAAAACCATAGAAACATTCAAAAAAAGCTAGTTTTATAACAGGCACACAGACAGGGCGTTGCCGGGCTCGCAAACATTTTATTAACATTTATTTTAGAAACTGTTTGGTTTATAAAAATAATAGTTCTACTTTTGCACCCGCTTTGATAGAAAAAGCGACGCATAGATTGACAGATTTAGAGGTAAGATTGAGGAGAAAATGGTGGCTTAAAAAAAGTTTTAAA
>PKTE01000244.1 GCA_002869335.1 Salinivirgaceae bacterium
CTAGCTTCAATTTTTGAGCTAGGTATTAGTGCATGGTTCATAATGAAAGGACGCCACAAATTGATGGCTAAAAGAAGTATCATTGTAGCTGCTGTATTTGGTCTAATCACAAGCTTATTCCTTGTAATGACTGGTGATGGAAGTGCATACCATGTTACACAAAAGCAACCTATGAAATTAGCTGCTATGGAGGGTCTTTATGAAGGTCAGGAAAGTGCTGGTCTTGTGGCTGTAGGAATGCTAACTCCCGGGAAGGAGTATGATGATGATACAGATCCTTATGTCTTTAAAATAGAGATACCTAAGCTATTATCACTATTGGGTTACAGAGACGCAAATGCATTTGTACCTGGTGTGAAAGATTTGGTTGAAGGTTATGAATATACAAATAAAGATGGCAAGGTTTTTAAAGATATTTCTGTAGAAGAAAAAATCAAAAAAGGTAAAACTGCTATTGGAGCTCTTGCAGACTTCCGAAATGCTCAAGAAGCTGGTGATGATGCTGCAGCAGAAACATACAGGGCAACTCTAGAAGAAAACTTTAAGTATTTTGGATATGGGTATCTAAATGACCCTAAAAGTGTAATACCAAATGTGCCACTTACTTTCTATAGTTTCCATATAATGGTTGCCTTAGGGTTCTTGTTTATACTAATATTTGTTATGTCAATATTCTTTGTTTACAAAGACAGCCTTGAAAAACGCAAGTGGTTCTTATGGGTAATGCTGTTAAGTATTCCATTGGCTTACATTGCTTCGCAAGCAGGTTGGATTGTTGCTGAGCTCGGTCGTCAGCCATGGGTAATTCAGGATGTATTGCCAACGGTAGCAGCCGTTTCTCAAATTGATGCCAGCTCTGTACAGATTACATTCTGGTTATTTGCCGTAATCTTTACCGGATTGGCAATTGCGGAGATCAAAATTTTACTTCGTCAAATTAAAATAGGTCCTAAAGACCTGGAAGGAGGGAAATAGTTATGTTTGAATCATATGAATTTTTGCAGCATTACTGGTGGTTTATTATTTCATTGTTAGGTGGTTTACTTGTATTTCTTTTATTTGTACAAGGTGGTCAAACCTTAATTTATACCATCGGGAAAAACGAGGTAGAACGTACTATGCTCGTGAATACATTGGGTAGAAAATGGGAGTTTACATTTACTACACTTGTAACTTTTGGAGGGGCATTTTTTGCTTCATTCCCTCTGTTCTATTCAACTAGCTTTGGAGGAGCCTATTGGGTTTGGATGGCTATTTTATTAGCATTTGTGATTCAGGCGGTTGCTTATGAATATCGTACTAAGCCAGATAACTTCCTGGGCAAGCGTACTTTTGAAATCTTTCTATGGTTAAATGGGGCTTTAGGTACAATCCTTTTAGGTACTGCAGTTGCTACATTTTTTACTGGATCAGAGTTTGAGGTGAATAAAATGAATCTAACTAATATTATTGGTGATGTGTCACCAGTAATAAGTCGATGGACTGGTCCTGCTCATGGACTAGAAGCTGTTTTATGTGTTCACAATGTAGTACTTGGACTTACTGTCTTTTTCTTGGCACGTGTGCTTGGTTTATTATATTTTCAGAATACTATTGATAGTGAAGAAATAAGGGCACGTATTAAAAAGCAATTGTGGATTAATGGATTGCCATTTGTTGTTCTGTTTCTCACATTTACAATTTGGTTATTATTAAGAGATGGTTTTGCTGTAAATCCTGATACCGGAGAGGTGTTTATGGAAGCGAATAAATACCTGACAAATCTATTAGAGATGCCTTTAATTGCAATTGTATTTGTAGTTGGCGTATTGCTTGTGCTTTTAGGACTGGCGGGTGGCTTGTTTAAGAAAGATTGCGATAAGGCTATTTGGCCAGCAGGTGTAGGAACCGTTTTAGTTGTGCTTTCATTGTTCCTAATTGCTGGGTATAATAATACAGCATACTATCCTTCTAAAGACTTGCAGAGTTCATTGACTATTTTCAATAGTTCTTCAAGTCCATATACATTGAAGGTAATGAGCTATGTTTCTTTATTAGTACCATTTGTATTGGCATATATTATTTATGCCTGGCGGTCGATTAATAATAAAAAGATTGATCAGGACGAAATGGAAAACGAAAGCCATGTGTATTGACGCTTAACTTTTCAAAACGCAGTTTTGAAAAGTTTTTAGCGGAAAACATCCTCGATAGCGCAGCGTATCGGGATTGGTCCAAGATTGGACAAGGCTCTTTTGAAATAATTTGAAATGACCTTTAAAAAGTTAAAAAAAGGAAAATATGATAACACAATTATTATGGCTTTTATCATGGCCCGTATTAATAGCTTTTAGTTACTATATGGTGTCATGGGCTTTAAGCAAATTTGAAGATAAACTTACCGAAGAATAAATTTGGTACAGAAAATACTATAGCGGTTACTGGATATTACTTTCAGTAGCCGTTTTTTTATGCAAACGTGTGGTTGTTTTATGTTTAACCCAACTATGAAGCATTACCCCTGCTAATATTAAAGTGGCCCCCAGAAACTCTCTTGAAGTTAACTTTTCATTGATGAATAAGTAGCTGCAAAGTGCTGCAAATAAGGGTTCTGTGGCTAAGATAATTGAAACACGAATGGCAGGTACATATTTTTGTACCCATACTGTTATAAAATAGCAGACTAGCGTTCCAATGAGGCCAAGATAGATCAGAGAATACCATCCTTTGGGGTTAATAATAAACTCGCTATTATCAGTGAATTTAAATGCGATAAAACTAACAACCATAGCAGCAAAAAATTGGTAAGTTACAATCATTGCAGCATCGGTTTTTTTGACAAATTGTTGTGCGAAGACAATATGAAATGCTAGTGAAATGGCGGTGATTAAAGTGATTAAATCCACTTGATTAATCTTTGTCTCAAAATCGTATGTTAAAAAGCATAGACCTGAAATTACAATTCCAACAGCAATTAGGTCTATTTTGAAAAGTTTTGTTTTCCAGATTGTAAATAA
>PKTE01000135.1 GCA_002869335.1 Salinivirgaceae bacterium
GTTTTTAAACCAATCGTTTTTCCTGTTCTTGGATCTTTACCATTATTGAAAGTAACCTCCAATACTTTATTTAAGTTAAAATATCCTGTAAGTATATAACTTTCTGTGCCAAAAGCACCAGTTTCCACACAGCCACTGGCACCACCGTTTCTAGCATCTATTAAATCTTTACCTTGATTCAAAAGCTCCTGAATAATAGCATCTGTATTGAAAATAGAAGGTTGTCCAAATCCCGTTTTGGATATTTTTAATGCTCTGTGGACAAAACTATCGGGGTTGTGTTTACTGATTTGAACCATAGAACTTGGCTGTAAAATACGCATCTCTTCAATTACATCGAGGAGTATATAACTTAATTCATTTACAGCATCTGTTCCATCAGGATTTACACCACCGAGATTTATCAAGGCAAAGTCTGTATAAGTATTACTTTCCAATGCAGTTACACCCATTTTTGGTGGAGCAGGGTGGTTGTTGAATTTTACCCAAAACGATTCTAGTATTTCCACAGCAGACTCTTTATTCAAAGTGCCGTTTTCAGTTTCTGCTTTGTAAAAAGGAAATAAATGCTGATCTAATCTGCCAGGATTAAAAGAGTCCCATGGATTTACCTCAGAAATAACTCCAACATGAATAAACCAATAGTGTTGCAACATTTCATGGAAGGTTTCAGGGGCTTCAGCCGGAACTTTTCGACAGATTGCTGCCATTTTTGTAAGTTCTTTTTTGCGCTGTGGATCAGTAGTTTTGTTGTTGATTTCATCAAGTTTAGCTGCATGTCTGTGGGCATAAAGTACAATGGCATCGGCAGCAATTTCCATTGCTTCCAATTCATGTTTTTTATCAATGTCGGCCGGATTGTTAATTGTATCCAGTCTTGATTTGGCTTCTGCAATTTCTTCTTTCAGCGCATTCATTCCTTTTTGGAAGATCTTTTTGCCTGCAACGGTATGCCCTGGAGCTCGTTGTTCCTGAAACTCTGTGAATACGCCTGCACCATATGCATTTACCCATTCCTCAGGAAGCTGAGCAAACATTTTATCACGCATCGAATTACCTTTCCAAAAGGGTATTATATCGTTCTCATAAAGGTCTCGGGTTTCTTTATCTACTTTGAAACCTACTTTAGGACGATCATTGAGTACATCCAAATCTTTTAGCGAATGTAAACTCACTTCAGGATACGTAGGAGTGGCCTTTGGCGCAGGTCCGCGTTCTCCAACAATTAATTCGCCATCATTGATGCAAATTTCTTTGTGCGTAAGCAGGTATTTAAATGCTCGTGCTCTTTTAATAGGAGCAGGCATGGGTATGTTATTGGTTTCTTTGTAAAACCGGGTAATGAGTTTGGCTCTTTCACCGCTTAATGTGTTAAGGGCATTCAGACTCTGTGACCGTAATTTTTCAATTCTTGGTGTCATGATGATATTTTTTAGAGATTTATCCTCCGATCGATACGATAAATCCAATTTTTTCAAATTCTTCTTTAATGGTATACATCTCACTCTCTTCAAATGCAGCTACATTTTTCATTTTATTCTCAATCTTGAAGCGCTCGTATTTGGCATTTGAAATATTGTGAAAGGGCAGTATGTCAATGCGATTGATATTTTGCAATGACTCCAGAAAAACCAGCATTTGGCTGATATTCTCTTTGGTATTTGTTATGTCAGGAATAACCGGAAACCTAATGTTAGTATTGATATTATTTTTATCTAACCACATTAAATTCTTGATAATTGGCTCCGATGGAACTCCAGTGTATTTCTTATGTACATTACTATCCAACAGCTTTAAGTCGAATAGAAAAAGATCTGCATTTTGGGCAACTTGCTGGAATATTTTAGGCGAAGCATAACCGGTAGTATCTACAGCTGTGTGGATTCCTTCATTTTTACTTTTTACTAAAAGCTCATTTAGAAAGCTAAACTGAAGTAACGGTTCCCCTCCTGAAAATGTAACACCACCTGATGATTCGTCATGAAAAACTTTATCACCAATAATTTTAGGCATTAATTCAGTGGAATCAATGGTATAGCCAAGCGTTTTTGTTTCAGAAAAGTCAAGACCGTCTAGTTTTCGGGTTTGTTGATAAACCTGAGGGTCCAATTGTTGGCTTTCCGGATTGTGACACCACCAACAGTTTAACGGGCAGCCTTTAAGAAATACTGTAGTGCGTATTCCAGGACCGTCGTGAACCGCAAAATGTTTGATGTCGAAAATTATCCCTTTCATTTATATGTGTACGTTAAACGAGGTTTTTGTTTACACTTAATTGTACATAACCGGAAATAGTTTTAAGATAACTATTTGATTATATTAACCGGGAAAAATAAAAGAAGGGTACTAGCAAATCCAGCATTCGAAGAGGCATTTGCCTTCAGCATGAGAAAGTTTATTTGTGTAGTATGCTGACATAGTGGTTCAAATATATTATTTTTTATGTAATAAATAAATGACTATATTCAAATTTGGAATGAATTTAAATAGTCTTTTCAAGAAAACCCCAAATACTGCGTTTTGCTCATTTTTGAATCAGTCATTTACTATAGTAAACTCCTTGAATTCAAAAATTTCGCAGGCCTTGTCTTTGGAGTTTTCTTATCAAAGACTTAATTGTAATAAGTTTTATTGCAGATATAAAATAAGAATGATATGAGATTATTAGCATTAATATTATTTATAGTGACCTTTTGGGGGTGTAAATCTGAAACAAAAAATGATAAAATGAAAGTCAAAACATATTTAGCATTAGGTGATTCTTATACCATTGGTGAGAGCGTTTCAGAACAGGAGCGATTTCCTGTGCAGTTAGAAGCTGCTCTAAAAGATTGCGGAATAGTCATTGAATCACCTAAAATTGTCGCCACTACTGGTTGGACAACTGACGAGCTTGTGAATGGAATAGCACAAGCGAATATTTCTGTTACTTATGATCTGGTTACACTATTAATTGGTGTAAACAATCAGTATCGTGGATGTTCA
>PKTE01000246.1 GCA_002869335.1 Salinivirgaceae bacterium
GTTTATTAATCCCCAAACCTCTTTTTTAGTTTTGTGCTTTTTCTTAATGAGTCTGAGAATCTTTTTTCTTTCCGAAGCAGAAAGTTTATCCTTGACATGTATGAGTGGGAGGGTCATTTTTTTCTCTTTAATATCGTTACCACTTGGCTTGCCAGACAGGCCATTTGGCTCATAATCAAAAAGATCGTCTTTTATTTGAAATGCTAGTCCAAGGCATATTCCAAATTCTTCCATATCATCAATAACATCCTGGCTGGCTTGAACAGATAGTGCACCAGCTTTCACGCATGCTGCAATCAACACAGCGGTTTTTTGCTCAATAATTTTAAAATATACGCTTTCGTCGATGTTTAATTTTCTGGCCTTTTCAATTTGTAGGAGTTCTCCCTGACTCATTTCGTCCACGGCTTTAGCTACAACTTCTAGAAGCTGGTATTCGCGATATTTAACAGATAACAGAAGTCCGCGGGCAAGAAGATAGTCACCAATTAATACAGCAATTTTATTTTTCCAAAGTGCATTAATGGAGAAAAAACCGCGCCTAAAGTTAGAGTCATCAACCACATCATCGTGTGTAAGCGTAGCAGTATGCATTAATTCAATAAGAGCAGCTGCGTGATATGATGATTCGTTGATTTGACCATGCATTCATGCTGAAAGAAAAACCAACATGGGGCGCATTTGCTTCCCCTTTGTTCGTAAAATAAATCGAGTTATGATATTTAGCAATGGAGTTGTGCTTTTCATAGAATTTCTAAAAAATTCCTGAAAATCTTCCATTTCGCCTTTTATGGGTTGTTTTATAGTGGATAATCGAGACATATATAAAGTAAAGGTTTATCTTGAAATAAAATGAAAATGCTTTGAACAAACGAACATATATTTTTTTTATGAGAAAGGCAGAATTATTTTAATATTTTTGATTTATATAACAGAATTAGGATATGCATGAATAACTAATTTGGACAAATTTAGTTTTGAAAAACGATAAAATAAAAAATATAATTTCAAGCTTGCCCAATAAGCCCGGCGTTTATCAATACTTTGATGAAAGTGGAAAAATTTTGTACGTCGGTAAAGCAAAAAACCTGAAGAAACGCGTATCATCCTATTTCACAAAGCATCATGACACAGCCAAATTGAGAATTCTTGTCAATAAAATTGCGGATATCAAGCCTATTGTGGTAGATCGGGAAGAGGATGCGCTTTTGTTGGAAAACAATCTGATAAAAAAATACCAGCCTCGTTATAATGTGATGCTAAAAGATGACAAAACCTTTCCATGGATTTGTATCAAAAACGAACCCTTCCCCAGAGTTTTTAGCACACGAAACGTAATTAAGGATGGATCTGAATATTTTGGGCCCTACACTTCGGTGAAAATGGTGAAGGCGATTTTGGATTTTATACACAGAACCTATAAAGTTCGAACATGCAGTTTAAATCTAAATGCAAAAGATATTGCCGAAGGAAAATTTAAAGTTTGTCTTGAACATCATATCGGAAATTGCAAAGGGCCTTGTGAAGGATTGCAACCTGAGCAGGAGTATCTGCAAAATATAGATCATATTCGCCAAATTCTGAAAGGCAATATCAAAGAAGCAATCAATTGGTTTGAGAAAGAAATGAATCGATTAGCCTCTGATTATCAGTTTGAAGAGGCTGAGGACGTGAAGCAAAAGTTGATGTTGCTTCGAAACTATCAAAGTAAGTCGACTATAGTGAATCCAGCCATTCATAATGTGGATGTGTTTTCGCTATATGAAGGAGAGAAGGCCGTTTATGTTAATTTCTTGAAGGTAAGCAATGGCGCTATTATTCAGTCGCATACGGTGGAAATTAAACGAAGACTTGATGAGGCACCTGAAGCCATACTTGAATATGCCATTACCAATATAAGAGAGAAAGTACATAGCAACTCAAAAGAAATATTTGCCTCACTGCCCATTGAGTATCCTTTGGCAAATGTTTCTGTTCCTAAGCGTGGAGACAAAAAGAAATTATTAGAGCTATCTGAGCGCAACGCTAAATATTTTGCCATGGCCCGTAAAAAGATGGCAGAGAAAGCCAATCCTAACGAACGCCAGGATCGTTTGCTGGAAACTATGCAAAAAGATTTGCGGTTGAAAGAGCCTCCAAAGCACATCGAAGGATTTGACAACAGTAATATCCAGGGAACAAACCCGGTAGCAGCATGTGTTGTGTTTAAAAATGGAAAGCCTGCTAAACGCGATTATCGGAAGTTCAATATTAAAACGGTTGAGGGTCCTGATGATTTTGGTTCCATGAAAGAGATTATTCATCGTAGATATTCCAGGTTAATGCGCGAAGGACAATCGCTTCCGCAATTAATTGTAATTGACGGAGGAAAAGGACAATTAAACGCTGCTGTTCAAAGCCTTGAAGAATTGGGATTAAGAGGAAAAATTGCCATTATCGGAATTGCAAAACGATTAGAGGAGATATATTTTGCAGGAGATTCTGTGCCTTTATATTTGGATAAAAATTCACCAACACTTCGGGTTATTCAACATATCAGAAATGAATCTCACCGTTTTGGAATTACTTTTCACCGCGATAAGCGTTCGCAAAATTTTGCGAAGTCAGCACTGGATGAAATTCCAGGTATCGGTTCCAAAACAATTGAGCAACTATATGCCGACTTCAAAACCTTAAAAGCCATTCAAAATGCTACCGAAGAGGAATTGGCGAACTCCATTGGAAAAGCAAAGGCAAAGCAGTTAGTAGAATGTTTTAACAAAAAATAATACGATTTCTGCTTTAGGTCTGTACTACCAGTTTATACATGGATATCAACTTTATGAAGTAGCCGCAGTTGCTCCTGCTGAAGCTGCAATGGTTGCTGCTGCTACAGCAGCTTGCATCTCGCGAATGGCTTCATCAACCCCAGAAGAGATCGGATTTGATTCGACTTTGCTTTTAAGTAGTTTTTTAAAAGCCATTCTTTCTTTAAAGGTTTTTCCAAATGGTTTAAAAAGCCTTAATGCCAATACCATACTAAGAAGAGCCGAGTCTTTTTGATCAATTTTTTCAGCACTTAATAGGTTTTGGATGTGTTTTACTAAATCCGTTTTTACAGATGAGTTTATCAATCTAATCCGTTTATAGGGAATGAAAAGAAAAGAATGCGTATCAATGGAGATGATTCCTTTTCGAGCCATTTCATCCAGAAAAAACCACCTGTAACGTCCAGGAAAGCGAGCCAAAGTAGTTATCCATCTTTTTATTTTTCGGACTTTGGGTTTCTTTTTTATTTGCTGCTGAAAATAGTCGTGACCAGGCGTCAGGGCTGATTTTTCTGTTTTAGTGCAAACAAGTTTGTTTTTAATTTCAATTTCATTGATCTCACACATATCAAGCATGGCAGCGCCGACTATTCCTATGTTCACTTTTTGTTTTGGAATAATCCAAAATGCTTTTGTTGGATGTAAGGCGAGGACTATGGTTTTTTCTACTATGGTTTCCGGATGTTTCATGGCGATAGTTTTTTTACTAATTTACAAAAAAAGAAATCATTCCAATTCAGATGCTGATTTTTCCAGTTCACGGCACTTTTTTTCCAGTTCACGATTTGTTGTCTGATTTTGACCAATTTATGTCCTATTTTTGCATTGTACTTTTAAAATTTATTTGATGCACCACGTTATTACAGATATGACCAATAAAAAATTTGTGAGCAAGCTCCCAAATTATACATTCACATCTATACTTTTTCGATTTGTGTTTGTTAGTTTGACCGCATTGCTATCACTATATTTAATTTGGTCTGCCTTGAGACAAGGAAATGAAGTTCCTGCCCTTAGAGATTATATTATTACAATAATTGCTTTTAATGTTTTAAGTGAATTGAATATTGTGTTGGATATTATGCTTGAACGGATATTGCCAATCCCACAGTTTATTCGCTATCGACCTAAAGTGCAAATATTTTTAAGCCTAATACTTGTTGTGGTTGTACACCAGGTGTCTATGTTGTTTTTTGATTTTGATACCCAGGCTCACAAGCATGCTATTTATATTGTCATTGCCACAGGACTTGTGTTTGTGACACTAATGAGCTCTAGCTTGCTAATAATTAGACTGATGGATAAGTGGTATTTTATGCAAAAACAGGTGGATAAAATGAAGCAGGAGAAATTGAAAAACGATTATAATGTGCTTCAGGACCAACTTAATCCACATTTCTTATTCAACAATCTAAGTGTGCTAAAGTCCCTCATAATTTATGATAATGAGAAGGCCGTGAATTTTACTCAGAATTTTACGGATGTGTATCGTTATGTGCTCAGAAGTAAAGATTTAAGAACGGTTAGTCTGGAAGATGAATTAGAATTTATACGTTCATATGTAAATTTACATCAGGAGAGATTGGGAAAAGGACTTGATGTAAAGATTGAGATAGATCCTGAAGCATTAAAAAAGAAAATACCACCTCTTGCCCTGCAGTTGCTTGTGGAGAATGCAATTAAACATAATATTGTTACAAGGACATTGCCTCTTCATATTGATATAATTGCAAATAAAAATCAAATAATCGTAAGAAATAATATCCAGCCAAAACAAGGCAGCTATTCAACAGAGACGGGGTTGAAAAATCTTGTGAATCGTTATAATATGTTGAATGGAGATAAAGTGAGAATTACGAATGATGAGGAGAAATTTGAAGTGTGTGCTCCGCTAATTGATGAGGATGAGCAAATAACTAAAATGATTTGACATGAAAGCTCTAATAATCGAAGATGAATTGCATAATACCCGATTACTGTCAGGGATGATACAAAAAATCAGACCAGAATGGGAGATTGTTGGAACTCTGGAGTCTGTTCAAGAGTCTGTTGAATTTCTAAATAAAGAGCAGCAACCGGATGTAATTTTTATGGACATCCAATTAAGTGATGGAACTTGCTTTTCAATATTCGATGAAGTAGAGGTTAATTCGTTGGTTATTTTCACCACTGCCTATGATGAATATGCTATAAAGTCATTTAAAGTCAACAGTATAGATTATTTACTGAAACCAATAAGTGAAGAATTATTGTTAGATGCCGTTCTTAAGTTTGAGAAGTTCTATGAAAAAATGAACGTTAAAATAAATACAGACTATGGAAAGTTGGTTGAGTTATTAAAGACATCATCTTACAGAAAGAGGTTTATGGTTAATGGTGGGAAGTCGTTAATAAAAATAGAAGTTGAGAATATAGCGTATTTCTTAACAGAAGACCACGCCACGTTTATTTACACGTTTGATGGAAACCAGTATTTGTTGGATTCAACAATGGAAAAGCTCGAAGTGGAATTGGATCCGGAGAGGTTTTTCAGAACAGGAAGAGGAACAATAATTAACATAGCGTCAATTGAAAAAGTTGATGCCGCTAACGGTGGAAAACTCATCGTTAATCTAGTGTCGCCCTTGGGCAACCAGGTGAAAGTAAGCCGATTAAAAGCTGCAGCTTTCAAGGCCTGGATTGATAAATAGTTGAAATAAACATCAAAGTAAAAGAAAAATGCACTTTTTCTTAATGGGAAAAGTACGCTTAAAAAAATAAGATAATCACTTAAAACCCTAGATCATGCAACAATTAACAAATCAATTTTTACCAGACCTTACTCCTGATTTAATCAGGTTTAAAAGTGTCAATCTTGAGCAAATTAATAAGGCTAAACTTATGAATCGTGTAGATCATAAGTTTGTAATGAGCAAGAATGAGCTATTCAATATTTTACCTGAGCTACATAAGAATTATTTTGTGCTTAAAATTGATGGCGTCTTCAATCATCATTACACATCCACTTATTTTGACACTCATGATTTAGCTATGTATTATGCACATCATAATCAGCGAGCAAATCGTTTCAAAATCCTACAACGGTTTTATCATACCACTGGCGATGCTTTTTTGGAGATTAAACGAAAAGATAATAAAGGTGTAACCCATAAATCTCGTACCGAAGTCAATCAAGTAATTGATAAAATCCCATATCGACAATTCGACTTTGTTTTAGGTAACAGCGCCTATCACCCTATGGCCCTGGAAGCTGTTATGACCAATGAGTTTTATCGCTTTACATTGGTGAATAAAACTTTTACACAACGCATAACTGTAGATACCGGTCTTCGTTTTTTCCAAAATGACAATACGGTTTCTTTGCCAGATTTGGTTGTGACTGAAGTAAAGTCATTGCGCTATAATATGGATACAACCATATTTAATTTGCTTGATAATTTTCACATTAAGCCTACAGGGATGAGTAAGTACGCCGTTGGAATGGCACTACTTAATCCATCACTTAAACAAAACCTATTTAAACAAAAGATTAACAACCTTAAAACCATTACTCATGTGGCCTAATATACTATTAACCAATTTAACAAACATGCAATTATTTGATGGAGGTGATTTTTTCTCATTTTTGTTGAGATTTGCCACGCATCTGATTGTTCTGTTGGTAATTGTGCGTTTTCTATATTATCCAAAAGCGAAACGCCGCGATTATTTTTTCACTTATTTTTTAATAAGCATCGTAATATTCCTTCTCTGCTATATGCTTGAAAACGTTAAGCTTGAGCTGGGAATGGCCCTGGGATTATTTGCTGTGTTTGGTATAATAAGATATCGTACCTCACAGATTCCCATTAAAGAAATGACTTACCTATTTATCGTTATCGGGGTAGCAGTTATCAATGCATTAGCCAATAAAAAAATCAGCATAATCGAATTGGGAACTGCCAATCTTATTATTGTGGGCATTACCTGGTCGCTTGAGCGATTATGGCGAATTCCACATGTAAGCAGCAAAGTAGTACAATACGATAAAATTGATCTCATTGTTCCGCAAAGAAGAGCAGAATTAATTGATGACTTAAAACAACGTCTTGGTTTGGATATTTTTAGAATTGAAGTTGGGAAAGTTGACTTTTTAAAAGATACGGCCAAGTTAGTTGTGCATTATAAATCTTCTGATAATCAGAATACGAACATGGCAGATGATATCGAAAGCTTTATGGTTTATTCTTCAGGTGACGACGATTAATAATTAGAAAAATGTTGAGACGAAGTATATTTTTCATATTGATGGGGTTTATAGTGATTTCGGCTTCGGCTCAGCAGGAAGCCGGCAAGTCATCGTATTTAACTTATCAGCGCATTGAGGTCGGATATTTATTTGGTGGTCAGATGTATAATAACACGTTTACTTATAATCCGGGAGTAAATTTTCAGGGAGCTTATGGTTTTAAGTTAAGCAAGCGTGTTTATTCCGGCCTTGGATTAGGTTTTCATAGTTTAGAAAATGAGCGCTTTATTCCTTTGTTTGCTGAAGTTATAGGAAAGACCAATAAAAAGGATAATTCTCCTGTAATTAGAATGCAAATGGGATATGCTCATGCGTGGTATAATGGATATGATGATATTGCCGGCTTTGATTTTAAAGGGGGAGCATATTTTAGCGCAGGCTATGGCCTTCAGTTACAAGTTAATGCTATGTATTATGCTACTTTTTTTCTTTCGTATGTGCACCAGTTCGGGCAAATAGAATTTGAATCATATAGTGAAAGTAGTTATCAGCAACAATTGAATTATGATATGCTGTCACTTACTTTAAGTTTAACGCGAAAAGAAAGCAGTAAACATGTTGAAAATTAATATCATATTGGCTTTTGTTTTGTGTTTTGTGTTTGGCACATTATTCGGACAACCTCTAGTGATTAACGAGGTGGTTTTTGCCAATAAATCAGGAATTCAAGATTTTCAGGGAGACACTCCAGATTGGATCGAGCTTTATAATGCTGGATCTGAGCGCATAAATCTGGCAAATTATTGTATAACAGATGATTCTGATTTAGAAGATTATTGGCAGTTTCCTTCATTTGAGATGGCCCCGGGCTCATTTGTGCTTGTTTTTGCATCAGCAAAAAACACCATAGTGGGAAATGAGTGGCACACGAACTTTAAGTTAAGAACACTAGAAGAATCTGTTTATCTATTAAACACAGATCTTAAAATTATTGATTCAACAATTATTCAATGTGTTCCTCCGGATAAAAGCCTTGGCTTTGCTGTTGATGGAGATCATACTCAACGTGAAATATTGTCTCCAACACCGGGTTATTCAAATAATACTGCAGAAGTTTATGAAATTAATTTTCAGCCAGACACATTAATTACTGATAAAATGGGAGGGCTTTATGAAAATAGTGTTTTTGTAAAGCTATCTAATCTTCATCCTGGCAATCAAATTTATTACTCGCTAAATGCGGACGGTCCAGATCCCAACGAGATGGTTTATAACGGACCAATTCAAATGAATGATCTGACTTTGGAAGACTTACGTTTTGCTGATATTCCATCAACTGATTATGAAGTAGGTGAGCATATCACAAAAGCCCCTATTTTACGAGCACAGGTTTATAGCGAAGGATGTCCGGCCAGCAATGAATTGAGTCAGGCGTATTTTATTGGAAATAACATGGCCGAAAAGTATAATGTCTATGTCGTTTCTATGATTACTGATAAAGACAATTTGTTTGATCCGGATGAGGGTATATATGTTTCAGGAAATCATCAAAATAACTTACAAAGAGGAAAAAGATGGGAGCGACCTGTCTCTTTAGAGATATATGATAAACAAGGAAATAAAATAATCAATCAAAAGGCAGGCATCCGCATACATGGCCGGGGAAGCCGCATGCGTCCGCAAAAGTCGTTTCGGCTTTATGCCCGAGATGAATATGGCGAGGCGTTTTTTAATTATGCGTTTTTTAGCCAAAAGCCCCAATTGACTATGTTTAAACGACTATTACTTCGTTCTGCTAAAGATTGGGGGGAAACGATTATAAAAGATGATCTTACCCAGGAATTGGTAAGGACTATGAATGTAGATTATACAGCTTCTGAAACAGCTGTGTTGTTTCTCAATGGTGAGTTTTGGGGTATTTATAGCTTGAGAGAGCGACAGGATGAGTTTTATGTGGCTGATAATTATGGTGTTAACACGCCCGTATTAAATGTAATTGGTCATACGACTGAAGGTGTGGTGGCAGATGAAGGAACTGTTGATAATTATGAGTCAACGATGGCTTGGCTCAATAGTGCAGATGTCCATTCAGAAACTTTTTACAATGAAATAAATGATAAAGTTGATTTGGATGCATTGATTGATTACTATGTGGCAGAAATTTATTTGGCGAATACTGATTTTCCTGAAAACAACCTCCGGTTATGGCGAATGGAAAACGACACCTCTCGTTGGCGATATTTCTTTTACGATTGCGATGCGTGTATGGTTCGTGCCCGAGAAAATCATTTAGCTGATTATACCAATGGAGCGAATCAATTTCAGGACTTTAATAATTATTCCACATATGTTTTAAGTAAGCTTTTACAAAACAATCAGTTTAACGAGAAATTCAGATCTCGTTTTTTATATCATATTAACCAAACTTTTAATCCGGATCGTGTGCTGACAGAAATTAAGTCTTTTGAGCAACGATTTTCTCCAATTATGCCGGAGCATATTTACCGCTGGCACACCCCGTCTGATTATAATAAATGGCAGATGAATGTGGATGGACTCCGCGATTTTGCCGTGCTAAGACCTAATGAAATGAAAACCCAAATTTTAGAACAACTCGGAAATCCTCTTGAAATCTATCCTAACCCAACTGAAGGGCAATTTAACATAAATGTTGGTTGGGGAAATGAGCAATATAAGCTCAATATTTATAATGTGTTAGGTAAACTCATTTACCAGAAAAGCTTTGTTGGCTTAAAGCAAATTCAAATAAATGAAATACTTAAAGCCGGCACATATATTATTCGGTTGGAATCTGATGGAATAGCATTTACTGGAAAGTTAATTGTACAATAAATGAAAAAGCGATTAATATGCGGGATTATTTGGTCAATGCTGGTTTGTCCACACTTTGTGTTTTCGCAGGAATACCGCATTGAAGCGGGGCTTGGTTATAATATTCAGCGTGTTGGGTTAAGTGCTGATTTACAGGGAAGAAGTGGGTATAGTGATAACCAATCTTATAATAGCATTTTATCACAATTTGGTGTTGAATATGAATTGAGTAAGCGTTTCGATTTAGCAGCTTCAGCCAGATATACAAATTCAAAAGAAAACGATTCTTTTAGTGAAAGCAGTATTGATTATGATAACAAAAGCAGGTTAACCTTTGATTTAGGATACAATGCCAAAAGATATGATAATCAGATTAAATTCAAAAACAGATTGCGATATCAGGTGAATATTAATGAGGGAGGTATTCAAAAATCGTATTTTCGTGAAAAGGTAACCTTTGATTACAAGCTTTCTGATTTATTAAGCCCTTATGCTGCAATAGAAGTTTATTACCATTTGCAAAAGCAAGAGTTAAGTGCTTATCGCATATATCTAGGCAGCGAGATAGAAATGGGTAAACATAAAGTTGATTGCTTCTTTATTAATGAAATAAGCCACAAAAACAGTTTTGAGCTATTCTATATATTGGGTATAGCTTATAAGTTTAAAACAGATTAGTGTTTATTTTCTTTTTACTGCATCCGGAAACTTACTTTTAAACTTGCGCACCTTTGGCTTAATTACATAACTGCAATAAGGCGCAAACTCATTTCGCTCATAATAGTCCTGGTGGTTTACTTCTGCTTTATAGAAAGTATCCAATGGTTTTATTTCAGTTACTGCCTTTTTTTCGAAGCGGTCGCTGGCATTTAATTCCCGAATAACCTTGTCAATAGTTTCTTTGTCATTAGGGTCGTTGTAATAAATAGCTGATCGGTATTGTGTGCCCACATCATTTCCCTGCCGATTTAAAGTTGTTGGATCATGAACGGTAAAGAATATATCTAGTATCTTTTCGAGTGTTATTTTTGCTGGGTCATACACAACCTCAACAACCTCGGCGTGTCCGGTGGTACCTGAGCAAACCTCTTCGTAAGTTGGATTTTTCGTTTTTCCTCCAGCATAACCAGAAGTGGCAGAAATTATTCCGTCAGTCATGTTGAATACGGCTTCAACACACCAGAAGCATCCTCCTCCCAGAACGATTGTTTTATTTGTATTATTCATAGTTTCAGAATTTGATCCAAACCATAAAAACAGACTAATTAATAATATTTTCATGGTAAATAATAATTGGTTTATAGCTGTAATGATCAAACACCAGAGGCTATTTAATTGTTTAGTTCGTAGTCTTTGCTAAAAGTTAAAAAATGAATCTAAAACATTCACTTTCGCACAATTTTACATTATACTATGAGATTCAGTTTTGATTATGTAATTTAGCAAAACCAAAATTTAAAAATCAACCTTAAAATAAATTAATATGTTTAAAAAAGATGTCTATATCGACCGTCGCAAGCGACTTGTAAGTAAAATGTCAGGTGGAATTGCTTTGTTTCCAGGGCATACAGATTCTCCAATGAACTATATTTCTAACATATTTCATTTCCGTCAAAACAGTTCGTTTTTATATTATTTCGGATTAGATTTTCCAGATATTGCAGCTGCTATTGATTTGGATTCTGGTGAAAGTATCGTGTTTGGTAACGACGTTACGATGGATGACATTATTTGGATGGGCCCTCAGCCATCAATGAGAGAGCGTTGTGCCGAAGTTGGCGTTACTGATAGCCGTCCATATAACGACTTGTTTGACTATGTAAAAAAAGCGCAGGATTCAGGCCGTAAAATTCATTTTTTACCTCAATATCGCGGCGAAACTAAAATTTTGATGAGTTCGCTTTTAGGCATGAAAGCCATCGATGTAAACGAGCATCAGTCAGTTGAGCTTATTAAAGCCGTAGTTGCTATGCGAAATATTAAGGATGAGTATGAAGTTGAAGAACTCATTAAGGCCGCTGCAACTGGATATGAAATGCACGTAGCTGCCATGAAAATGGCTATGCCAGGTGTGTGGGAGCAAAAAATTGCCGGAACGGTTGAAGGAATTGCACTTGCTGGAGGAGGAATGCTTTCTTTCCCAATAATTCTCTCTCAAGATGGACAAACACTTCATAACCATGATCATAGCCAAACACTGAAAGAGGGGAGAATGATGTTGACAGATACCGGCTGCGAATCTTCAATGCATTACGCAAGTGATAATACGCGCACAGTACCTGTTGGTGGAAAATTCAATCAACGTCAAAGAGATATTTATAATATTGTTTTAGCAGCTAATAATAATGCCACTGCTATGGCTAAACCAGGTATTCCATATTTTGATTGTCACATTGAGGCCGCCAGAACATTAGCTGCCGGACTAAAAGATCTTGGAATTATGAAAGGTGATCCGGAAGAAGCAGCACGCATTGGTGCTTATGCATTATTCCAGCCACACGGATTAGGCCACATGATGGGACTTGATGTACATGACATGGAAGACCTTGGAGAAAACTATGTGGGATATGACGAAGAAACTAAGCGATCAGAAATATTTGGTTTGTCTGGTTTACGCTTAGGTAGAAAACTTGAGCCAGGATTTGTATTTACTAATGAGCCAGGTTGCTACTTTATTCCTGAATTAATTGACAAGTGGGAGAGCGAGAAAAAATTCCCTGATTTCATCAATTATGATAAAGCACGAGAGTATCTTGACTTTGGTGGAATTAGACTGGAAGATGATCTCTTAGTTACAGACAAAGGAGTTGAGATTATTGGTGAGCGCATCCCTATTACAGTAGAGGAGGTAGAGGAGACAATGAATAGTTAATTATTAATATTTTTATAATGCAACGCCGGCTAAATTAGTCGGCGTTTTTTAATGCGTATAAATACCTGATAGATTTAGGTTAAATGTATTTGTCTGGTATTTTGAAATTGCTTCGTAAGGATTGAGAACAATATAATTTTGACAAATTAGCATCTAGATTTTATCAAAATCCTATACTATCGTAATAAACCACAAACCACTTAAAACCACCTTGTTTTGTGTTTATTACTTGCTTAACTTTGGTTTTCTTAGCATAATACTATAAAGATTTATTGCTGTGAAAAACAGGAAATTAAAGTTTCGGATTTTCGTTGTTGCTATTATTTCTACAATAGCAATATTAATTATATTTCTTAGTCGCCAGTATATTATACACCAGGCTGAGCTTAGAATGCAAGATGTGATGCTAGAGGCTCAATCATTGCATCAATATGTGCAGCTCGAAATGCATCCTGCAATGTATAAATATAAAGAAGAAAACCGTATGCCCCAAGAGTTTTATGCCCCCGAAATATTATCTTCTTCTTATATTACACGTCATGTTTTTCACATTTTTAATGAAGTGCGCAAAGAAAATGGTTTGCCATTGGTGGAATATCGCATGGCATCAAAAAACCCTAGAAATAAAATAAATCAGGCCAATGATTATGAAGCCAGGCTTTTAGATATGTTTAATGCTGATTCGACATTGAAAGAACATACTGAAATATTGGCTGAGAATGGAGTAAATTATTTGTTGTATGCAAAACCGTTTCTTAGAATAGAACCACGTTGTCTTAGTTGCCATGGCAGTAGAGAAAATGCACCTCAGGAATTGGCTGGTTATTATAAATGGGAAAGTGGTTTTAATCTTGAAGTGTGTACTATTCCGGCTATTGAAATTATTAAATCCCCACTAGTGGCTGAAAATAAGGCCTCTGTCTTTATTATCGGTTTCATTATTATTGGTTTTGCAATATTGCTTCTTCTTATTTTTGTCAATGGAAAATTATCAAAGAAAAACGAGATAATAGCCACCCAAAAAGATGAAATGCAGACAACTCTTACAAAACTTACCACAACGCAAGCAAAATTAATTGAAACAGAAAAGCTGGCTTCGCTAGGGACACTTACTGCAGGGGTTGCCCATGAGATTAACAATCCGCTAAACTATATTATGGGAGGTTATGTCGGATTACTTCGATATTTTCAAAAACACCCGGAATTTGAAGACAAAAAAAATCAGATGTTGCTTGATAGTATTAAGCAAGGCGTAGATAAGGTGTCGGGCATTGTTAAAGGCTTGAATCTGTATGCAAGAGAAAATCAGTCAAATAATGAAACATGCGTAGTCCATAATATTTTGGATAATTGTATTTTGATGCTTAATAATCAAATAAAGCATCGGATTGAAATAGAGAAAGAGTATGCCAGTGGAAATTTTTGTGTTAATGGGAATGTGGGGAAACTTCATCAGGCAATTTTAAATATTCTTTCTAATGCTGTTCAGTCCATTGAGAATATGGGCAGAATTAATATCGTTACAAAACGAGTAAAGAGTCGGGGGATTATTAAAATATCAGATACGGGGAAAGGCATACCTCCTGAGTTTTTGTCAAAAGTTACAGATCCCTTCTTTACCACAAAACCTCCTGGAAAAGGAACAGGCCTTGGGTTGTCGATCACTTTGTCAATTATTAAAGATATTGGTGGTGAGCTACAATTCGAATCAGAACCCGGCAAGGGAACAACAGTAATCATTGATATTCCGGTTGTCCAGCAAGTAAAAAAGCAAAAGAGCAAGGACTTAAAGAATAACTAAGACCTCAGCATTATTTGTTCTTTATACATCTGACAGACACACCAATTTTATAAGGAGCAAAGTCCAAATAACTTTTTTTACCTTTTTTCCCTACAAAAAGCAACCATGACCGGCCGCTGATGCTTTTAGTTGATGACCAATAGTTCCCATTCTCGCCTAAGTCTGAATAATAACCCAATTCATCACGCCAGCCACTTTGCTTTGCTTCAAAACCACTACATCCACCCACAATTAATTCTTTAGATGGCTTTTTTGATATTTTTGAAACGGTATATAAAAGCATTAGAAAATCATTTTTGTTGGGTAAGCTCCATCCTTCCGGACAGACATTAATTGCTACTTGCCATTCGTATAAATAACCATTATCGATGGCAATTGATTCATTGTCATCATAAGCATAATAACCTTTTGGACTTTTAAAAGCTAAGTTTTCTGCCATCCAAATTTGCTTGCCGATTTTAATGGTTTTATAGGTTTTGCCATCCCGTTTATCTGTAAATGGCTTGCTATTGGTAATATACTTTTGAATAAGCTCCTCTTCTGATTCCTGTGCATGCACGTACGTAATAAAAACGATGCTGAAAAGGAATAGTAATAGTAAGTGATTGGCAATTAGTTGGTTCATTCAAAAATATATGAGTGCAAGTTGATGTGAATATACAAATAACTAAAAAATAGTACAAGCCGTAAATCACAAAAAATTAACTTTTCGTTAATGGTTTCGCTTCCAGATTGATTTGTAGCTTTGTTTTCATGGTTGTGAAATTACCTTTGGCCAAGGTATTGGTGTAAATATTAATAATGTATTTCATCTTATTTATTATTTGTGCATAAAAATTGTAGGAATTATAAGATGTTTTTATAATTTTGCACGAATTTTCTTATAGAAATTGCATAAAGAAGGGCGAGACGTATGAAAATTAATCAAAGAGAGGATGTTTTATATGCAGTTCAGGTTTCAGGCCTATCGACCGGGAATCATAGTTTTCAGTTTGACATTGAAAACAAACTCTTAAATAAATTTGAAAATGATGAGATAAAAAACATCAAGGTAAAAGCTGATGTGGAGCTCATTAAAAGACCAAATATAACAGAGTTAGAGATTCGTTTGACCGGCCTTGTTGGTTTGGTTTGTGATCGATGTCTAGGTAATTTCGATTATGAAATTAGTCTGGATGAGCAGGTTATTGTAAAACAAGCCTCAAAAAACCCGGATAATGAAATAAACATCATTATCTTTGAGCCCGAAACAGGAGAAATAGTTTTTGATCAGTATTTTTATGATATGATTATGACCTCTTTGCCACTGCAAAGAGCGCATGAGAATGAGGAAGAATGCGATCATGACATGATAGAGAGATTAGAAGTAAAAGATAATTCGTCGGAGGAAGATATCGACCCCCGATGGAATGATTTGAAAAATTTAATTTAAATCGATTCAAAATGGCACATCCAAAAAGTAGAATTTCAAAGCAGAGAAAGCGTAAGAGAAGAACTCATTACAAAGCAGAAACACCTCAGTTGAGTACATGCCAAAATTGTGGCGCAACAACTCAATATCACCGAGTTTGTCCTGAATGTGGATACTATCGCGGACGCCAAGCTATCGAAAAAGAGATTAGCTTGTAGTTTTCAGATAATGTAGCTTTCTAGCGAAAGCTATTCTTTTTATTCACATACGGTAAAAATTTAGCGAGTGAACATAGGTATTGATATAATGGGTGGCGATTATGCTCCGGACCATACATTAGCCGGAGTATATGAAGCTGCTAAGGAATTTGGTCATGATTGTAAATTTATACTATTCGGTGACCAGGAGCAAATTTTAAAATCCGCAGAGAATCAGCAACTTGATCTTAGCGGATTTGAAATTGTGCATTGTCCAACTACCATTGAAATGAATGACCATCCGGCCAAAGCATTTCAAGAGAAAAAAGACAGCAGCATTGTGACCGGATTTAAATATTTGGCCACTTCCCAAATTGATGGTTTTGCAAGCGCAGGTAATACTGGAGCTATGCTGGTTGGGTCTATGACCCTAATCAAAGCAATTCCTGGTATTGAACGTCCAGCAATTACATCTCCACTGCCTCGTCCGGGCGGACGAGACGGTTTGTTGTTGGATGTTGGTATATATCCCGATGCTAAACCTGAAAACTTGTATCAGTATGGTGTGCTGGGTTCTGTTTATGCAAAAACAGTTAATCATTTGAGTGATCCAACAGTTGGTTTGCTCAATATTGGGTCAGAACCAGGCAAGGGTTCTTTACTTGCTAAATCAGCATTTAACCTGATGGAAAAAGCTACACAATTTAACTTCGCAGGTAATCTTGAAGGATCGGATTTGTTCAGAGACGAGTCACCTGATGTAGTTATTTGTGATGGTTTTACAGGAAACATTGTATTAAAGCAAGCAGAGTTTTTTTACAGAATATACAAGAAACGCAATCTTCAGGATGATTTCTTCGAGAGATTTAATTTTGAATCTTATGGCGGAGCTCCTGTATTGGGGATTAATAAGCCGGTTATTATTGGCCATGGCGTTTCCAAAACAGCTGCAATAAAAAATATGCTTTTACATACGAAAGAAGTTATTAAGGCCGATTATAGCCAGAGAATTAAAGAGTTTTTAAGTCATGAATAATATTAAAGCAACAATTACCGGTGTTGCTGGGTATGTTCCAGAATATCGGTTAACAAACGATGAATTAGCACAAATGGTGGATACTTCCGATGAATGGATCATGACCCGCATTGGAATCAAAGAACGCCGTATTTTAAAAGGCGAAGGTAAAGGTACTTCAGATATGGGTGCCGAAGCCGTTAAAAGTCTTTTAGAAAAAACAAACACAAAACCAGAAGAGGTGGATGTGCTTATTAATTGTACTGTAACTCCAGATATGCAGTTTCCTGCTACAGCTAATATTATTAGTGATAAAGTAGGTATTAAAAATGCATTTAGCTTTGACCTGAACGCAGGTTGCTCAGGCTTCTTGTATGGTCTGGAAACAATCTCAAAATTTGTAGAAAGCGGAAAATATAAAAAAGCAGTGCTCGTAGGTGCAGATAAAATGTCATCTATTGTAGATTATCAAGATCGTGCTACGTCCCCTATTTTTGGTGATGGAGCTGGTGCTATTTTAGTTGAACCAACTACAGATGAAAGTATTGGTATTATGGATTCTAAGTTGCAGTCTGATGGTGTTGGGCGAATTCATTTACACCAAAAAGCAGGAGGTTCTGTAAAACCAGCTTCGCACGAAACAGTTGATGCTCGTGAGCATTATATTTATCAAGAAGGACAACCGGTATTTAAATGGGCTGTTTCGAAAATGGCCGACGTTTCTGTTGAAATGATGGAGCGTAATAATATTACACCGGATGACCTTACCTGGCTTGTTCCTCATCAGGCAAATAATCGTATTATTGAAGCCACTGCAAAGCGTATGGGTATTAAAAAAGAGCAGGTAATGATCAATATTCAGAAGTTTGGAAATACTACAGCTGCTACTTTGCCGTTATGCTTGTGGGAATGGGAACCACAATTGAAAAAAGGAGATAACATTATCCTTGCTACATTTGGTGCTGGGTTTACCTGGGGATCAATGTATATCAAGTGGGGATATGATGGAAAATAATTGTTAAGTAAGAAATTCTTATAATATGTCAAAATCAGTAAGCCAGGCTCCTACAGCCGTAAACACTATTTGCGAAGGAACTTCAATCGTTGGTGATATTACAACCAATGGCGAAATTCGTATTGATGGTAAATTAGAAGGAAACCTTGATGCAAAAGGTAAAGTAGTTGTAGGTCCAACAGGTGGCGTAAAAGGCCAGATTGTTTGTAAAAACTGTGATGTGCAAGGTTCTGTAGAAGGAAAAATCGAAGTTGGCCAATTGCTTTCACTAAAAGCGAGTTCAAGAGTTACTGGTGATATTATAACTCACCAATTAGGCATCGAGCCAGGAGCAAAATTGAATGGTAATTGTAAAATGAATGGACAATCACCAATCGAGCCACAAGGAAAGAAATAAGGAGAAAAAGAAAGAACCCGGCTATGTCGCTTATGCGAAATATTCAGGCATGGCATTTCAGACTGGTTTTATTATTGCCGCATTTACGTATGGCGGGTTTAAATTAGATGAATGGGTTCAGACTAAATTTCCGGTATTTCTAATGCTGGGTTTATTCGCGGGAATATTCTTAGGAATATATATTACAATAAAAGATATTATCAAAAAAAAGTAGCCA
>PKTE01000181.1 GCA_002869335.1 Salinivirgaceae bacterium
TGTTACTGCTGACGATGGATTGGATGGAATAGTTTCCGATGAATTTATATTTAAGGTTTCAACAGTTCCAACTGTTGTTAATGCTTTGGCAGATATAACAGAGAATGTTGGTTTTGCATCATCTACCATCGATTTAACAAATGTATTTGATGATGCTGATGGTGATGTATTAACATTGTCTGTAGCTGTTGTCGGAACATCAGTTTCTGCGGAAATCACAGGTACAACACTTACTGTAACAGAAGTTGAAGCAGGTCTTTCTACTATAACAGTTACAGCTGATGATGGTAATGGCGGAACAGTTGCAGATGAGTTTACATTCTTAGTAAATTCTATTCCAACTGTGGCTAATCCTATTGCAGATATGACAATGGATGAGGGATTTGCTACCACAACAGTCGACCTTACTGGCGTGTTTGATGATGCTGATGGCGATGCATTGACATTATCTGTAGCGGTTGCAGGTAGCTCTGTATCAGCAGCAGTTGATGGAACTACATTAACTGTTACAGAACTTGCTGTAGGAGTTTCGACATTAACAGTAACTGCTGATGATGGTATTGGTGGAACAGTATCCGATGATTTTGATTTCACTGTATCCGGTGTTGGTATTGCTAACGGTAATTCAGCTGATGTTAGTATTTATCCTAACCCAGCAAGTGAATATGTAATTATCGAAGGAAATAATCTGTCTGCGAATATACTTGTGAAAATCACAGATATTACCGGAAGAACATTCATTTCGAAGAAAGTAAACCTTGATGATTCTAATAAACTAGAAATCTCATCAATCAACGAAGGTGTTTACCTCGTTACAATTTATGATGGAGATAAAGTTTATCAAAAGAAACTACAGGTTAAGTAATTTCTCATAATGCATTAAATAAGAGGCTGTCTCGCAAGGGGCAGCCTTTTTTTCTGACTTCAAACTAATACTAAACAACAAAGTATTAGTGTCTCATTATGTAGTGGCTAATGGTAGAATACAATGAGATTTGGATAAATTGGGTGTTTTTAGGAGTATTCAGAATTATAATTGCCTTTCAGATTCTACTCTATCTTGTTTATGGTATGTGTGTTGTGATAGTGTAAGAAGTTCAAATACTTAATAGATTGAAGGCTATTGACAACCATAGTGAAACGAAACTCAGCGTTAGCTGATTTTGGGTTAATTGAAATGCTCCTATTTCTCTCAGTTCCGTTGAGTTACTTTTTGTAAGGGATTTGAGTGAATCTAAAATGAACGGATTTTTCTCACGCTAATCAAACCCGGAGGGTTTGTATATCTGTAGCCAATAAGCAACATTAGGTTCCGGACTCCGGAGGAGTCCCATATTAATTAAATGAATGTATAAATCCTGAAGGGATTATATCAATCTTACCCGGAGCTAATGCTTTACATATTCAACTTGCCATGATGGATTAGAAATTGAAAACAAGATGTTTCTATCGACGAAAAAAAAATTGACTGAATTATGGCTGTTCCTCATCGGTTTTGGAATTGTCATAATAAGGTAATTTCCAGAATTTAATCTCAAATAAGCTTCATTTCTCCATATTTTATTAGCAAAAAAAAAGCCGCCCGTAGGCAGCTTTTTTATAATCTATTTTGTGAGAATTACTCTTTAATTACTTTAATTAAGTGGTTTTCTCCATTGTTGTCAACTATGCGAAGCATGTATACTCCAACAGCTAAACCTTGAGTAGAGATAACAAATTTCTCTGAAGCAGGAACTTCATTGTATACTACTTCACCAAGAACGTTCAATAGTGCGATTTGCTGTACATTTTTCAAACCGTTAATAGTAAGCTCATTAGAGAATGGGTTAGGGTAAGTAATAATATCATTTAAGTTAAATGATGCGATACCAACTCCATTCATAATAATGTTTTCATTAATATCTGCTCCGTCAACCAATACTTCACCATTAACGCTATTGTAATCAGCTAAAGTTGCTGTGTAGGCATAAGTACCATTTACAACCATTGTTGAAGCCATACCTGACGCGTCAGTAGTTAATGTTCCACCATCGAATGAAATTTCTACACCTGCTAATGGGTTACTATCTCCATCTACAACCGTAAACGTAACTTCATATTGTGTAGTCATTGTAACTGATTCTGCAACATCTGCATCTGCTACAGTAACTTCACCAGAAGCATCAACAAAGCCAGCAAGCATTGCAGTGTAAGCATAAGTGCCATTTAGGGTTGTTGTTGTAGCTACTCCAGAAGCATCTGTAGTTAATGTGCCACCATCAAATGAAATCTCGACACCTTCAAGCGCATTACTTAGATCGTCTGTAACAGTGAATGTAACGTTATAGTACAATTGATTAACAGCTAGGTCAAACGTAGTTGAAACTTCATTATTGGCATCTGCTGCAGTTACAGTAATTGTGGCTGTACCAAAGTTACCGGTTTCAGCAATTGTAATTATTGCATCAGTTTCTGATAAGTCTACCAATGAAGGATTATCAGATGACATTGAGTAAGTTAACTCATCCATTTCAGGATCTGCGAATACTTGTGAGATATCTATCGTATAAGTTCCAAATCCTTCATCAACTGATACCGGATCAATAGTATTGGCTACCATTGGGGCACCATTAACTATTACGTTAAAGTCCATATATGCGGCATCTAACCCACCTTCAGAAATTTGAAGCGTAACAAGAGCTTCACCATATCCAACTTCTGTAATTTCAATGTTATTTCCATTTATTGCTACTGTTACAACATCTGGGTTATCTGTGTATACCTGATATTGAGGAGCTCCAGCAAAGTTATAGTAAAATACATCTGAGTAATCTACTGATAAAGAGCCAAAACCTTCTGCAACCATTTGGTCAGGAATCTGGTTTTGTATAACCGCATATCCTCCCACATGTAACTCAAAGTTCAATGGATTCACTAAGTTTAAAGGAGCGTTTGTTGTTAAATCAATTGATGTAAAATAGTCACCATCAGCTAAGCCAANCATTGAAGTACTAGGTGCTATAGTTCCTGATAACGTATCAAAAGATACCCATGGTGATCCGAGTGTAGGTGCGAATTTGAAATCATCCAATAAGTTGCTGATTTCTTCGTTTGTAACAAATCCTCCACCGGGTTTAGATACCAACATATAAATAAGGAATCTTGAACTGTCAATATTGGTAAACTCATCCATATCATCGTTTGTATTTGTTGATGGATTATGCACAATATTAGCTCCAGCGGTATTTTCTATAATTGTAATGTGGTTAATAGATGGATCGCCAGCAGCCCAAATTCTTTTAACATATACTTCATATAGTTTTCCACCATATCCAAACTGAGAAGAATAGGAATCTGTTAATCCACCACCATCAGCTCCGTTATTACCTGAAATATAGAAAGTAGAAATACTATCTAATTCAGCAGCGAGACCAAAGAAACCATTTTTTTCAACAGTAAAGAATGAAGTTCCATCTCCAAATATTCCTGTACCATCAGTAATTACACCACTTGTATAATTTACAGAGGTTGCCAGGTTTGTATTTATTCTGTTGGCGCCATCATACATATCACCTCCACCATCACTAATACTGTTTGTGCCACCATCCCAATTCCAAACATAATAGTCTGGTATATTTTCTAATAATGTCTGATAATCTACATCAAATAAAGTGTGCAGATTATCTATATTCAAATCACTAACTCCAATATCAAAAGTAAGGTCTGATTGACCATTATTTTCAATGGTTAGCGTATAGGTAGTATCTTCACCTTGAACCAAATAGTTTACAAAATCAGTCTGATTGATGGCAAATGCAGGTGCTTCAAGTGCATCAGCAGCAAGATTTACAACAATTGTATCTTCAGATACAGCATTACTTACAATTGATAAATGTCCTGAATATGAACCAACAGCAGGCGCTTCAAATGTAATAGGAAGATTAAATGTTTCTCCTGCTAATACCATAAATGCAGTATCTGGAACTGTAAATTCTAAACTGTCAATATACACCTCTGAAACATATAAAGTATCAGTTCCTGTATTTTCAATATTTACATATTGCATTGATGGGAATCCAAGATATTGTGTGCCATAATCAAGATCGGCCGCAGCTAAATCAGGCGTACCTGTTACTCGCATGGTAATTGGAAGTGTAACCATTTCTTCCGTTGGGTCATCACTTGAAATAATGATGTTACTATGATATACCCCAGCTACTAAATCAGTTGCATCTAGCGATATATCGATACTAGCAGGCGTAACATTATCAGTGCTTCCTTCAACTAAGGTTGCCTTAATCCATGAAGGCACCATCCAGCGAGTGTATGCAAAACCTCCACCTGGTCCACCTCCTGAGTAACTGCTAAACATTACATTGTAAACATTGCCTGAAGTTTCATGGCGCATCGACATGTATTTTCCAATTATTTGCTGAGGGCCACCACCAATTGAAGGAATAAAACCCTGGTAATTGGCAGGGTCTGCCAATAGTGTGCGGCTAAACACCCAACCGGAATTTGTTGGTCCGTCAGATGCGTATTCTGTTTGATTGTAAGCATTCAGTAAAGCTTGGCTCACACCTCTTGTAATCCATAAATCATCTGCTACGCGATCCTGATTCTCTGCTTGTGTCCAATCCGCAAAGTCTTCTTTTTCAAACATTACTTCATTGGTTCCTTCAAGTAACATTGACCAGTTAAGTGCTCCGGCTAAGTCGTTCGATATTGAGACTGTTGTAGCGGCTGAAGTCCCTGCAATTACAGTATCAATTATTTCTGTCATGTCAATAGCAAATCCTGGTGTTTCAACACCATCAGCCACAATAGCAACTTCCATAAGAGGCATGTCAACATCATTACTTGAAATAAATAATGTATCCTCAAAAGTAGCAATAGCATCAGGTTCGAAGGTTACTTCAAGTATATGTGTTTCACCGGGAGCAACATCAAATGCTGTTTCAGAAAGTGTGAATACACTTAAATTATTTGTAATATCAGTAATGCTAAGTACACCTGTACCTTTATTGGTAATGGTAACAAGATGCGCTCCAGGGTAACCCTGGTAGCCATAGCCGAAATCGTAATTTGAGGCTACACTAAGCTCAGGTTTTTCTGTTACAGTTATATTTACAGTAATTTCATGATCAGAGTAACCTGCAAATGGAGTCATTACATGGAATACAGCTGAATAATCACCAGGTTCCATTCCATCTGTATTTACAAATACCATATAAGAAGAGTCTGATAAAGCATTAATAGTCAGGATATCGCTGTCGAATTTAATCCAATTAGGCACTTCGTATCTATCATATGCAAAACCACCACCATAACCACCAACGGTCCATTTTTTAAACTCTACATTATAATATTTTCCAGTAGCTTCATCTAACATTGACATGGTTTCCCCGATTTGTGAAGGAGGATCCCATCCATTAGCATCAACCCAGTATTCATAATCGCCTGGATATGATATCTCTGTAGGCATCATTGTCCATGATGTTCCCAATGGACTATACTCATTATCATAATCAAATGAAGATTCGCGTAAAGCATTATATAAGCCTTGGCTTAGTCCTCTTGTAATTGCTAGTGTTGGACTTATTTGGTCCTGATTTTCTGGGAGTTCTGGATCTGCATAGTCGTTTTTCTGGAAAAATACAACATCTCCAACAGGTGCTAGTTTGATATCAAAATTTTGCGCAAAACCATCCCCGTTAGTAACCGTGAAGTAA
>PKTE01000175.1 GCA_002869335.1 Salinivirgaceae bacterium
AGGCAGATCTGCAGAATCAGTAGCAGCAACTGTTGGGGGTGTTTATCAAGAAGATGGATACGTAAAATCTGTTCGAGGTGCAAGAGAAGAGGGAGAAGCTTATTTTATTGATGGCATCAAAACGAAAAAAGGGAAAATACAAAATGCTATTAGAGAAGGTGTTGCTATAAAAAAAGGTAATCGAATCGAATACAATTTCGATAAAAAATATGATATCCCCACTGGTGAAAAAGGCAAATATATTGAATACAAAACCACATCAATTCCTGCAGAATTCAAATATTATGCAGTGCCTGAATTTGCAGATGAATCATTTCTAATTGCTGAAATTACCAATTGGGATGACATAAAAATCCTCGAAGGAACTGCATCAGTTTTCTTCGAAGAAACATCGGTTGGAACCATTCCACTTTCAGAAAAAAGTACCAAAGACACCATGAAATTGAGTATTGCCCGAGATCCTGCTGTTGTGGTTAAAAAAGAAACCAAAGATTATGAAGCTGATCATACATTAGGAGGCCGACTTAAAAAAGAGACGTATACATTTGAAATCTCTGCCAGAAACTCAAAATCTGAAGCTGTTTCCCTCATCATAGAAGATCAAATTCCTGTTAGTCAGATTAAGGAAAAAGAAGTAACACCATTGGAGCTTTCTGGAGCAAAACTCAAAAAAGACAAAGGATTTTTAACATGGGAAATAGAATTGAAACCTGGCGAAACCAAAAAACTTATTTTGAAATATAGTGTTGAAAGATAATTAAGCCTATTTAGCGTTATCAAATCGACATATATTTATATTTTTGCACAAACTTAAATTTCGCCAAAATGGATACCATTAATCAGGACAATAATTTTGATTCGTCAAACCTAATCGTTTTCATCTTTAAAAAATGGAAACCTATTTTTGCAATAACAGCTATTGGAGCAATCATTGCAATTATTGCATCTTTGGTAATTACACCTAAATTTAAATCAACCGTTATTATGTTCCCGGCCACATCGGGGTCAATTTCAAAAGGACTTTTAACAGAATCAAATACCACCAAAGACCTTATGGTATTTGGAGAAGAAGAAGAGGTTGAGCAAATGATGCAGATCCTGTTATCAGACGAGATCAGGGATAGAGTAATCAAAAAATATGATCTCTATGGACATTATGAAATAGACCCAAATGGAGCTTATCCTCGCACCAAATTACAGCAAGAATATAACAATAACGTATCTATTGAGCGCACAAAATTTATGTCTATCAAGATTGAGGTACTGGATAAAGATCCTCAATTAGCCGCAGATATGGCAAATGATATTGCAGCGCTAGTTGACACCGTTATGAATAACATGAAACGTGAGCGTGCACTGGAAGCACTTGCTATTGTTAAAAACGAATACGACCATCTTGATTCAATAATAAATACCCTTGAGGTACAATTTAAAGAAATTCGAGAAAAAGGAATCAACAATTACGAATCGCAAGCGGAAGTATACAACGATGCTTACGCGGTAGCTATTGCAGAAAACAGAATGGCTGGTGCAAGAAAACTTGAAGAAAAGTTGAAGGTCTTATCTGAATATGGTGGAGTATATGTAAAAATCAGAGATCGATTATACATGGCTAATAAACGATTTGGCGAGATACGTGAAAAGTACGAACTAGCCCAGGTAGATGCAACACAATCATTGCCTCACACCTATATTGTAGAAAGCGCGCAAATTGCTGAGAAAAAATCATATCCTGTTCGATGGCTAATAGTAGTAGTTTCTACATTTGGGGCATTCATTTTTAGCATATTATTATTGCTAATCATAGATTCTTATAAGAAAAACCTGAAGGCCGCATAAGAGTGAAAAAACTTCTCCAAAACAACTCGTTTGTATATTTTACATTAGCAGCAGTATTCTTACTTATTACAGCTGCTGCTATTGCAATGGAGATGTTTTACTTTCTGGCACTTCCATATGTATTTCTCATCGTTTGGATGGCCATAAAGTCACTGGACAAACTTGTATTCCTTATCATATTTATGGTTCCAATATCGGTTCCGTTGAGCGAATTTGTTGAAGCTCCCATAAATATGTTTATGCCCACAGAACCCTTATTAGCAGGGTTGCTACTACTTTTTATTATTTTAATTCCTACTAAAAAACTTATCGTAAAAGAAATAATCTACCATCCGGTTACCATCGCTTCTATGATTCTAATGGTATGGATGTTAGTAACCACTATTACTAGCACAATGCCCCTGGTGAGCATTAAGTTTTTCGCTATGCGCTTGTGGTTTCTAATTGTATTTTACTACCTGATCGCAATGATTGTAAAAACCCAAAAAGACATTCAAAATTTTATTTGGCTTTATGCTGTGCCAATGGTTATTGTCATTGTTTATGCACTTGTTCGACATATGACCTATGGTATATTCGATAGTAAAATTGCCCATTGGGCATCAAACCCATTCTATAAAGACCATACCATTTATGGGGCAACTTTAGCTTTTTACGTACCACCACTTTTTATAATGGCCATAAAAAAGAACCAATCTCTTTTATTGAGATTATTTACCGGAGGTTTGTTCACCATTTTTGTAATAGCTCTAATCTTTTCTTACTCTAGAGCGGCCTGGTTAAGTGTAATTGGTGCTGGTATGCTATATCTTGTATTGAGACTTCGAATCAATTGGAAATATATTCTGTCTGTCAGTTTAATTCTGATACTTACCCTTGTATTTTCTTGGAATAATATCATGCTCAAACTGGAACAGAACAGGCAAGAAAGTAGTGTTGAGAATATTGGGGAGCATGTTAAATCGGTTACAAATATTCGAAACGACGCTTCTAATCTGGAGCGTATAAACAGATGGGCATCAGCATTCCGGATGTTCGATGAAAAACCACTTTTAGGGTTTGGCCCAGGAACATACATGTTTCAATATGCCCCATATCAAATGTCTTACGAAAAAACCATCATTTCAACCAATGCTGGCGATATGGGAAATGCCCACTCTGAATATTTTGGACCACTTTCAGAACAAGGCCTACCTGGCATGCTAACTTACTTAGCACTAATTACTACAGTACTTATAATTGGAATCAAACGATTTTACAAAATAAAAGACCCATCACTTAAGAATTATATGGCTGCAGCCATTTTGGGTCTTACTACTTATTATTTACATGCTTTTTTAAACAACTTCCTAGACACTGATAAAATTTCAGTACCGTTCTGGGGCTTTACAGCCATTATTGTTGCAATAGATTTATATGAAAAAGGCTTTGTGAAAAATGAAGAAGCTTCTAGTAAAACTCAAAACCAAATAGGGTAACATCATCGTCGTATTTTCCTGCTCCCTTGTGTTGATCAAGCTGCTCAATAGTTTTATCTACAATATCTTCGATTGATTGTTTTTGAACCAATTCATGCTCCATTATTCCTGTACCAAACTCTACCTGATTTTCGTTCTCTAATTCAACCATTCCATCTGTGTATAAAAGTAATCTGGAACCCGGTGTTGTATAAACCTCCCCAACCTGAATTGTGGGCAACTCATCGAACATTCCCACACCCGTACAGCCCACTTTCAAATATGAAATCTGGTATGCGCTAGGCTCAAAAAATATTGGAGGATTATGACCAGCATTAATATATTCTAATCGGTGATCTTCTGCATTATACCGGCCAATGAAAAGTGTAATAAATTTTTCGCCATTGGCGTTTTTCATTACACGCTCATTAAGTTTTATCACAACATCCTTAAGTGAAGTCTTTTCAGTTAATAGTGCTCGTAAGTTTGCTTGGAAATTAGACATTAAAAGTGCTGCAGAAATACCTTTACCAGAAACATCTGCCACACAAAAGCCATAACTGTGGTCATTCAATTTTACAATATCATAATAATCACCGCCGACCTCAAAGTGAGGCAAGTAATATGCGGCGGTCTCTATTTGATCGTTATTGGGCAATGAAGCATGCGTTGGAATAAGCATTGACTGCATTTTAGATGCTAATTCAAGCTCTTTGTGCAATACTTTTTGATGTAAGTTCTGATTATATAAACGCTTATTTTCTATGGCTACAACCATAATATTGGCAAGCGTTTGTATGAAATGCAAATGCTTAATTGTTGGGCTAACTCCTACTCTCTCTTCATCAATATCACCAATTATTAAATAAGCTAGAGGTCTGTCTTTGTGATATATAGGTATAATAACATCGAACTGACCAAGGTTGTTATTTAGTGTAGTCGTTAAATTAGTTATTTGCTTGTAATAAAGTAAATCATTCTCAACAGAGAAATCGTCAACAACTTTTTTAGGAACGCCATCATAAATAAGCACTTCCCATTTCTCATTATAATTATAAAGAACAAGTTTACCTATATTGAGATCTTCGCGAAGAATATTGACAAAACGATTAAGCAACTCTTCAATAGGCAGATTTTCGTTGATAGCAAGTGTGACATTAAGCAAAAAATCCAGCTTAAAATTACAAAACTGCAGCCTATGCAAAGATGCTTTTCGTGCCATAAAATTAATTTAACGCAATTTATACAATTTTAAGCTGAATACCAATTTACGATTTTACTCTTTCCACATAAGCGCCTGTTGCCGTGTCAATTTTAATTTTGTCGCCAATATTAATAAACAATGGAACATTTATTTCGGCACCAGTTTCAATTTTAGCTGGTTTAAGCACTGTAGTTGACGTTGAATCTCCTCTAGCACCAGGCTCGGTATAGGTCACTTCCATTTCAACGTGCATTGGAAGCTCCGCAAATAATGCCATTTCTTTGTCAGCATGAAAAACAATATCAGCGTTCATTCCTTCTTTAAGAAATTCAACTCCCTGAATTAATTTCTCATCAATAGGAATTTGCTCATAAGTTTCAGTATTCATAAAGATTAAACCAGTATCATCCTTATATAGATATTGATATGGACGTCTTTCAATACGAACGATATCCAATTTTGCACCGGATGAAAATGTATTATCAATCACCTTTCCAGTTTCAATATTTTTGAGTTTTGTACGCACAAAAGCAGGACCTTTACCTGGCTTTACATGCTGAAAACTAACAACTGAATAAAGACCATTTTTATAGTTGATGGTCAATCCGTTTTTAATATCTGTAGTATCTCCCATTATAAATAAATTTTAGGCAAAAATATACAATTTGAAACAATCTTAATTATAAGCAGCTTAGAAAAACTTCTTTTTTGGTTGAGTCGCTAAAAATGGCTTTAAATATGCTGGCTCAAAATAAGCCACATCAACAAAACTATTTTGTTGGAATTTTTGTTCAGCCAGCCCAACCATGTCTTCAGCTTTATTTGGAAACTCAGACAAATACATTGCATTATTTAACTGTAATATATCGCTACACTTTTGAGCCCCACTTCCTAAAAAAATCACATGCGATTCTTTTTCATACTCCTTAAAAGATTGTTCATCAACAACCAAAGGAGTGGCAGCAATTTGTTCATCTAATTGAACATTATATTGAGCATAGTATACTTCCATTCGTTTAGCATCAAGCATGGGAAGCAAAACAGCATCAGCAGGCACCTCATTATTCGATATATATCCCGCAGCAATGGTTTGCAAAGTTGAAACTGCAATTAAAGGCAATTTAGAAGCATAACACATCCCTTTCGCTGCAGAGACTCCAATTCGCAAGCCCGTATATGAACCCGGTCCCTCACTCACTGCAACTGCATCGAGATTAGAAACTGTAAGTCCATTTTTATCAAGAATTTGCTGAATTAAAACCGTAAGTAATTTGGCATGTGCCCTATCTTCAATGGACTCCATTTTATCTGCAACTACTCCATCAACTCCCAGAGCTACTGAACAAATATCAGTCGCTGTATCTATACATAATATCCTACCCATGCTTCTGTATTTTGGGCAAAATTATAAAAAAAGCAATTGTAATCTACAGATTTAAAGGTTTACCCATATAAAAATCTAGAATTTTAATCTTAAAGATCAATTCGTAACGTGCATTTAATACAGCAACCTGGGCTTTTGATAAGTTTGATTTAGCAAGATTGTAATCCACAGAATTTATCAACCCCGCATTAAAGCGCTGTTCTGCATAGCGGAATGATTCTTCACTGGCTGCTAAAGATTCTTTTGCTGCAGCAAAGCTTCTGTGTGCACTTTGGGCATCACTATGAGCAGATTCAATTGTTTTAAAAATATTTTGCTGAACTATCAACTCATCAGTCTGAGCCATCTCGTAATTGATTTGAGCATTCTGCACATTGTATTTCACCTGCATTTTATTGAAAATAGGAATAGAGAGTGAGACATATGCAACAGCGGTTCTGAAATCACCCGCTTGCTCAAAAAATGTGTATGAAGATGCTGGATCCTCAGGGTCAGGATAAGATTGGTCATAAAAGGTTGATAGCGAAGCACCCACATCTAAAGTTGGATAGTAATCTGATTTTGCAATATCAATTGATTCTATTCGGGATTCAATTCTTGCCCTGGCAGCTTTCAATTCCGGTAAATGTTCTAATGCCGACAAATAAACATCATTAATTGGAGGCAGTTGTAAATATAAACTATCAGCATTTATAGTTTCCGGATTCAACACCTCCATTGCTTCACCCGAGTAGTTCATAGACTGCTTTAAACTAATCCTAGCCTGTCTTTCAAGGTTTGCATAATTTGTAATTTGTGCTTTCTCATTGGCCGCTTGCGCTTTCAGCTCTAACACATCGCCTTTAGCAGAGCTACCAGCAGATACCAAAGCCTCAGTACGCTCAATTTGTTTGTTAGTAACTTCCAATTGTATTTCAGCTGAATTTAATTGCTCACGATTATATAGAATCTGTAAATAATAGTTGACGATATTCAAGGCAAGATCATTTGCCTGTATATCCAAATCTGCTCTTGCAGCCTCTACATCATATTCCGACTTTTGTATATCGTGTTTATAACGAAATCCATTAAATACGGTTGCATTAGCTCTAATACTTGCATTTAATTGATTCTTGCTTTCATCTACAAAAGCTAATTTAGCTTGATTAAATGTTTGTCCAAATTGACGCTGAAAAGAAGTACTGGCATTTACGCCTGGGAGTCTGTTATATTTGGCCATAGTATTATTGTTTGTCAACATACTTACAGTCAAATTCTGGTTTTTCAGTCCCAGATTATTTTCCAAAGCAAAGCTCACACAATTTTCGAGGCTCCATTCTTTTTGGTCTTGTGCGTTTAATAATAAAGCTAGCAAAACAATTTGTAATGTAAAAAGGGTTTTACGTATCATTTTATTGGTTTTAATGGGTTTTATAAAATAATGATTCCCGTCTTATGACGAAATCTAATGGGTTTGGTTACACTAAACTGTAAAAATAACAGATTTTTCTGAGCTTTATTACAAATTAGCACTAGTTTACACAAAAAAACAAACTAATCACCTGAAAAAGAGGGGTTAATAAAAAATTACTCTTCGTTAGAAATGATCGCTTTTGATACACCTCCCGAAATGATAAATTTCATCATTTCGGCAGCTTTTGCATCCATAGGCGTTACACGATCGGCTGGAACGATATACAGTTCACCAAGAATACCATATGAAGATGGGAAATAAACCGCAACTCGCCCTTCCTCAATTCCAATAAAATCAAGGCTTTTTTGTGTTAAAAACCCAAGTCTTTCAATACGATTTTTATCATCAAGCAAAACACGCACAGGGTGTTCAAACTTCTTCTCTTTGCCCACAAAAGCACTTAACAAGTCTTTTATTGATGTTACAATAACTTTAAAAAGAGGAAGTCTGTCCAATAATTTTTGAACATAATGATATAACGGAGTTCTAATGGCAAAATTTACTACAAATCCAATAAGTGTTATTGATATTACAATTACCAATAAACCCAAACCCGGTATTTCAAAGGGCAAAAGGCCATCAACATATACGAAACTCACATAAATGAGATAGATTGTAAGTACAACAGGAGCTGTTGCAATTAAACCTTGAAAGAAATATGCCAGTAATCTGCGCATCTTTTAGTTATAGTCTTTCATTTACATAATTAATAAACGAACGTAAAATAAGAGTCCCGTCTTCATTACCAAGCTCCTCATCAGCAGCTCTTTCTGGATGTGGCATCATCCCATAAACATTGCGCGATGCATTACAAACACCAGCAATGTTGTTTACAGAACCGTTTGGATTTCCTTCTTCATTCACATTACCATTCTCATCAGAATAGCGGAATAGAACCTGATTATTGTTCTCCAACTTCTTTATTGTAGACTCATCAGCATAATATCGTCCTTCTCCATGAGCGATTGGAATATTCAGAGGTTGCTTCGGAACATACATATTAAAACCACTCTCATGATTATCAGGTACAATATGTGTATTTTTACAAATAAACTTTTGATTCAAATTGTGCAATAAAGTACCCGGTAACATTCCGGCTTCACAAAGGATTTGAAATCCGTTACAAATTCCAAACACAAAACCGCCTTTTTCAGCAAAAGCAATTACCTCTTTCATAATTGGCGAATATCTGGCAATAGCTCCGGAACGCAGGTAATCTCCATATGAGAATCCCCCTGGCAAAACTACCACATCTACGTTTTGCAAATCATCGTCTTTGTGCCAAAGTTCCACTACTTCGTGTTGTAGTTTTTTATTCAACACGTAAATCATGTCATGATCACAATTGGATCCCGGAAATATTACTACACCAAACTTCATAGGTTATGCTTTTTTTGATAGCGTTATTTTGGGGGCAAAGATACTATTTTTATTAAATTTAAGAATGAAAAATAGTATCTTAGATGCGTAGAAAAATTGTAAAGCATGAAAATTGTAAAAATACTCATCCAAACCATTATTACCCTTATTATAGCATTTGCCATTTTCTTGACATGGGCGACGTTTTCTGATTACAAGCCCGAAGAAAAAATCTTACTTGCTGAAAACAGTAACGAAGTTTTAACGCAAGATTCTTTATCTGTTTTAATTTGGAATATTGGTTATGCTGGATTAGGTGAAGACATGGACTTTTTTTATGATGGTGGTGAAAAAATGCAAACATCAAAGGGAATTGCTAAATTAAACTTAGATGCCATTTTAAAATTTCTGGAATCAGCTAAAAATAATGATTTTCTACTACTTCAAGAAGTTGACTTAAACTCCAAACGATCGTATGAAATTGACCAAATGGAAAAAATAAGATCTTTACTAACTGAGTTTAACTGGTATTTTGCCTACAACTTCAAAGTTAACTTTGTCCCAATGCCCCTTGGAAACCCTCTAGGAAAAGTAAACTCAGGTATATTAAGTGGATCAAAATTTACACCTGCAAAAGTAACCAGACATCAATTTTCAGGTAATTATGCCTGGCCAAAATCCATTTTCATGTTAGACAGATGCTATACTAGTATGGCATTTCCATTAAATGCAACCGATACACTTTTTATTGTAAACACCCACAATACAGCCTATGATGAAGGAGAGTTAAGAGCCTTACAAACAGCACAATTAAAAGAGTGGGTTATGAAAAAATATAAAAATGGAAACTATGTAGTTGTAGGTGGCGATTGGAATCAAACCCCACCAAACATTGCCATTGATTACTTTGGGCAAAATCCTGCAAGTAAGAACTTTACACCAAAAATACTCCCCGAAGACTTTCTGCCAAATAACTGGAGCTTAATTTACGACGAAAAAGCACCAACCAATAGAGGACTAAACACACGACTAACTGAAAATTCATATAAAACATTAATCGACTATTTTTTGATATCTCCCAACATTAAATCTATTGATATTGAAACTATTAATTTAGACTTCAAGCATAGCGATCATAATCCTGTAAGATTAGTTTTTAAAATAAAATAACAATATGCCTTCAACATTTGAGCAATGTTAATGTAAAACATGTATGAAAATTATCATAAAAAAACACAATTCGGCAAAATCGGTAAAATAAACGCAGTCATTTTTTTAAAATAAATTATTACATTTGAAACGTACTTGGTTGTTTTATACAAAACCATCATAATAGTATTTAAGCCTTTATGATTACAGAAGAAGAGGTAAATAAGTTTATAGATACTATAAAAGGAGTGTCTACGTATGACTTTTCTGACTATTCAGAACGTTCATTTCGTCGTAGAATTGACAAAATTCTAAGCGATAACCGAATGACTATGGCTGAATTGAACAGCAAATTGTCTCGTGACAAAGAGTTTTTGGAGCGGGTAGTTAAAGATATAACTGTAAATACAACCGAATTATTCCGAGATCCTGATTTATGGATTACCCTAAAATATCGTATTCTTCCAAAATTTCGCAAAAACAAATCTATTTTTATCTGGCATGCCGGATGTTCAAGTGGGCAAGAGATTTACTCAATGTTAATTCTTTTGTCAGAATTAGATTTATTTGACAAAGCCAAGGTATTTGCCACAGACATTAACACAGACATGCTTGAAAAAGCAAAGCAAGGTGAATATCGCTATAGATTTAATCTGCAATATCTTGACAATTTCGACAAAGTAATTAAAGAAAACCCTTACAACTACGAAGATGTTAAAGATGTACCCTACGAGAAATATTTTGACATTGACAAGACTCAGGATACGATAAAAATGAAGAAGTTTCTGAGAGACAAAACTGTTTTCAGAAAACACGATTTGGTTAATGATAAAAACATATTCTATTCAAAATTTGATATAATCTTTTGTAGGAATGTAATCATATATTTCAACAACAACCTACAAAACAAAGTTTTAGAATTGTTTAGCAACAACTTATACAGAGATGGGTATCTGGTATTGGGCGCACATGAAAGTATATTAGGTCCAGTGTCAAATAGTTTCGAAAGAACTAAAGGTGTATATAAAAAGAAAGCATATTAAATGATATACGATATAGGCATAGTTGATACAAAAAAAGTTATTGGTGCTATAAAGGAAGTTTATGGCATTGACTTTTCGGGCTTTGCACTCACGGCCCTGAAGCGACGATTGATTTTCGTAATGAATGAAAATAATTATTCAAGTATTGTCGATTTTATTTCAAACATTGAAAATAATCAACTCCTGTTTGAAAAATATTTAAGTCAGGGGTTAATTGATACCACAGAGATGTTCCGCGACCCTTCAAGCTGGAGAGAATTGCGCGACAAATACTTGCCAGATTTATACAAAAACAGAGAGTTCAAAATACTAGTGCCGGGTGTAACAAGTGGAGACGACCTATTTACACTACTTATACTTTTAAAAGAAGCAGGAATACTCACAGATGCTAAAGTTGTGGCTACAAGTTTAAGTGAATTACGACTGGAACAAATTAAAAATGGTGGACTTTTCGATTTGAAAAAAATTGAAATCGGCGAAGCCAATTATAAAAGATTTACAGATACATCAAGCTTAAGTGCATATTATTCAGTTGAAGGTGTAAAAGCCCGAATGAATAGTGATTTACTGGAGAATGTTGAATTGAAAAAATACTCATTCCTTACAGATGAAGCTTTAAAAGGATTTCATTTAGTAATTTACCGAAACCGAATGATCTATTTCAATCCTTCATTGCAAGATGCTGTTACAGATAAACTGATTAGGTCCACACTACTTGGTGGAATTATTTCCATCGGTAGTAAAGAATCACTTGAGACCACATCATATATGAGTAAACTAAATGTATTAAATAAAGAAGAAAAAATTTATAAGAAACGAGCTGAATAATGACATCAAAACACAAAGCAGTCATAATAGGAGGAAGTGCCGGAAGCTTTCAGGTAATAACGCGAATCATTGCAGCATTACCTAAAAACTTTCCTATTCCTGTATTTTTGTGTTTACACAGACTGAAGCATGTGCGTTCAGGTTTTGTGGAAGCACTATCTATTAAGGCCGGCTTACCAGTCAGAGAACCAGATGATAAAGACCCAATTAAAACAGGGTATATTTATTTGGCTCCGGCAAATTATCATATGTATATTTAACTCGGAAATAAATTTGCTTTGTCAACAGAAGATGCCGTAAATCATTCTCGGCCTTCCATTGATTTGTCGTTTATTTCAGCAGCATATAACTATAAGCAAAAATTAATTGGAATTATTCTCTCAGGAGCCAACAAAGATGGAGCTCAGGGAATTAAGAAAGTAAAAGATTATGGTGGGTTAACAATAGTACAGGACCCGAAGGAGTGCCAGGTACCTACAATGACAAATGCATCATTGCAAGCAACCAAGATTGACCACATCATGAAAACGGATGAAATAATAAGATTTTTATTAAAATTACAGTAATTTCGCAAGTATGAATCAAATTGAGAAATATAGATCTTACCTTTCCTTTTATTTGGTTATTTTAATTGTAGCCATAACTGGAGCTTATGCCGTAAGTTTAAGTTTCTTTGAGTTTGATTATATATTGGCCGGTCTAACTCTCGTTATTATTTTTATTACTATAAGACTTTATACGCTTGGAGTTAAGTTGTATCGACAAACGAAAGAATTACTCAAAGAAAAAGAATCTGAGACACAAGAAGAAATTACGATCAATGATATTATAAACCAGAAAAACACCGAAGAAGAGGACGAGCAGCAACAACAGGAAGAAGAATTCGATAAATTGGTAGCACAATTATCATCCGAAACAGATCCGGTTAAGCTATCAGAAAAATTACTGGCTCAGTTAGGCAAAGAATTAAATATTGTACAAGGACTTGTCTATAAATATGACAAAGAAACGGACTCTTTTCAGGTACTTAGCACATATGCCTATTATGGTGAAGAGGAACCTCAGGCATTTAAAGTTGGAGAAGGTTTATCAGGACAGGCTGCAAGAGATAAAAAACAGATTGTACTAAAAGAATTGCCAGAAAACTATACAGAAGTTATTTCAGGCTTAGGAAAAAGAAAGCCAGTGTTGTTATTATTAGCACCTATGGTTTATAATGACACAACAGTTGCATTAACAGAATTAGCTTTCTTTGAAGAGCTAAATGATGATAAACTAGATAAATTAAACAAAATATTAAACAAATTGGCCAAACATTATTCAGAGACGGATAAGTAAAATATGAATATGGAGATTAATCATAAAAGAGGCATACAAATAAGAAAACTTTTACTTGGCTACGGAACAGAATCAAAGTTTCCAACAGGTTTGGTTATACTTAGTCTGATATTTCCACTTGCAACATGGATGATTGAGTTCATTATTAACAACTATGAACTTAACATACATGGTATTGTGGAAATGCACAGAAATAACAGCCTTTTATTTATTTTTGATTTAAATCCATTACTACTAGGCTTTTTTGGTTACAAAGCGGAAAGCTGGCTTGAAAATCTTGAGAAATCATATGAAGAAGAACTAGACGATAAAAAATCAATTATACAACGAAACGCATACTTTGCCAAACAAATTGGCGAAGGGAAACTGGATATCGAAGAAGCTGCAATAGATGAGCAGGATTTATTAGGAAGGTCTCTGATAAGAATGAAAAACAACCTTTTAAAGACTTCTCAAAAAGAATCGGAAAGAAGCTGGATTACCGCTGGTAAGGATAAGATTGCAACCATCCTTCGATTACATAATGATTTAGATGAATTGGCTTACGACACCCTTGTGAACCTGATTGATTATATTAAGGTTGTTCAAGGTGCCTTTTATATATATGACGAAGAAGAAAATATCATCGAAAACAAGGCAACTTATGCGTATAATCGTAGAAAATACGAAAATCAACAATTTAAAATTGGTGAAGGACTAGTTGGACAGGCCGCCTTTGAGATGGACATCATTTACCGAAAAGAAATTCCCGAAGACTACCTTTCCATTACATCAGGGTTATTAAAAGAGCAAAAACCCAATTCAATACTTGTGGTACCGCTTATCACCGATGAAAAACTTCAAGGAGTACTTGAATTTGCATCATTAGAGAAAGACATTTCCGAATTAACTATAAATTTCCTCACTGAACTTAGCGATGTAATTGCAAGAACACTCTTCAACCTTAAGGTAAACAAGCGTACAGAGAAGTTACTCCGCGATTCTCAGGAAATGACAGAAGAACTTAAAGAAAACGAAGAAGAGTTGCGTCAAAATGCTGAGGAAATGCGTGCTACACATGAAGAGTTAGAACGCTCCAATTCTAAGCTGGAACAGCAGATTACTGAAGTTGAAAATGCTCAAAAGAGACTACACTCACTGCTGGAAAATGCCTCAGAGGTAATATCAATATACGATCAGGAACTAAATCTAAAATATATCAGTCCATCTGTTACTAACATTTATGGATTCACAGTTGAGGAAATGATGGATGGAAAGGATATGGACAGACTTACAGCCCGAGGCACAAGAGATCTTCAAAACATGTTTAAAAAATTATTGGATGACCCATCAGAAACAATTGTCATTCAGTACACTTACATGAACAAAGACGGTAAAAAAATATATCTTGAAACCACAGGGAGAAACCTATTAGAAGATGAAGCCATTGCTGGTATTATTTTAAACTCACAGGATATTACAGAACGGAAGAGAGCCGAGAAAGAGGAACGCATGAAAAGTAAAATGCAGGCCCTTTCAGAGAACTCACCCGATATGATTATTCGATTGAACGAAGAAGGTCAATTCTTCTATGCCAACCCAATTGTAAAGATATTTACCGGGGTTGACAATAAAACCATTGTAACTAAAAAACTACATGAGGTTGAATTTAAAGAAGATATTAAAAACTTCTTCTCAGAAGCCATTAAAGACACTGTTAAATCAACCCAAAAGCAGAACTACGAAACAGTATTCCCCACTAACTTTGGAGACAGAATAATGCAGGTTAGCACCATTCCTGAATTTAACGAAGAAGGAGAACTGGAAACTATTCTTTTTGTTGCCCATGATATTACTGAGCAGAAAAAGATTGAAAATGAAATAAAAGAGAAAAACAAGAATATTACAGAAAGTATCAACTATGCTGAACGAATTCAAAAATCGTTGCTTCCAAGCACGGTACATATACAAGAATTTGTTCCAAAATCCTTTATTTTTTATAAACCAAGAGATGTAGTAAGTGGTGACTTTCCGTGGTTTTTCCAAAAAGAAGAATATATTTATATTGCAGCAGTTGACTGTACAGGGCACGGAGTTCCGGGAGCCTTGCTTTCATTTATTGGTTACTTTATTCTAAATAATGTTGTTGATCATGATAAGGAGATGAATGCTGGGCAAATATTGGATAAGTTCCACCTGGGAGTTAGATCTGCATTACGTCAGGATAAAGCAGGAGCAAATGCTCGCGACGGTATGGATATTGCTTTTTGTAAAATTAATTTAAAAACAAATCAATTACAGTATGCAGGAGCTCACAGACCACTATATTTAGTGAGAAACAAAGAGCTCACTGAATACAAAGGTAACCGTAAAGCAATTGGAGGTATTCCATTAGGTAAAAAACCTGAAAAGGACTTTAAAAATTATGTGCTGGATATGCAAAAAGGAGATAAAATCTTCTTCTTTTCAGATGGATTACCTGACCAGGTTGGAGGACCAGATAAAAGAAAATATCAGTCTAAAAGAATACGAGAAGCACTAGTTGACAACGCTGATTATTCAATGGCTAAGTTCAATGAATATTTTGAAAAAGATTTCCAGAAATGGAAAGGAGATAACAAACAAATAGATGATGTGTTACTAATAGGTATAGAGTTTTAATATCCTCAAACAAAATAACTGTTATGGATGACAAAGTAGATATTAAAGATTTCCTCGAGTTTGTTTATAGTTTTTACAAAACTATGAAAGACCATGAGGTAACCCTTGTGTACGAAGGTGAAGTAACTCACCAAATTACCAAGGCGTTTACTTCATTGACAGAAACAAACATGGAAGCTGACGAAGAGGGGCCGTCGACCCAGAAGAAAGTTTTCCATGTTATGGTAGAGTGTTTGCAAAATATAAGCAAGCACGCGGAGACCGTAGATGTCAACGACCTTAAAAAAGATGGTCGAGGCATTTTTATGCTCAGTAAGAATGTTGATTCATACAACATCACTACTGGAAACGTATTAAATAAATCAAAAGTTGATCAAATTAGAGGTATGCTCGAAAAGATCAACAGTCTTGACAAAGACGGTCTTAAAATGCTTTATAAGCAACAAATAAAGGAAGGTCGCCTTTCAAATAAAGGTGGTGCCGGACTTGGATTTATTGATATTGCCAAAAAAACGGGGAATAAATTATTCTACAACTTTTTGTCAATTAATGACGAGTACTCTTTCTTTGTTTTTACATCTAAAATTTCACGAAACAATTAAACTAACATAGACCATGGAAGTAATTAAGATTATAGGAACAGACGATACACCGAGTGTAACTTTAGACGCCCAAAATGAAATCTTTGAAATCTCGGGACGTTCATTACCAGAAGATGTAGCCGCTTTTTATGAGCCTATTCTTGATTGGTTGGACAGATATGCAGAAGAGCCAAACAACAAAACGGTATTCAATTTTAAATTAGTGTATTTTAACACAGCTTCTTCTAAGCTTATTCTCGACATCTTATTAAAACTAGAAGAAATGCATGAAGATGATAAGGAAATTCTTATCAGATGGCATTTCCCAGAAGATGACGAAGATATGGAAGAAGCAGGTGAAGAATATGCTGACATTGTTGAAGTACCTTTTGAACAAGTGAGCTATTCGCTTGACTAAATTCGACCTTTTAAATCAGGCGTAACTATTAATTTATGAGCGAAGAGATATTAAAAGCGTTAATGCAGCTTTTTGCCATTATTGCAAAACAAGATGATGGCGTTACTGACAGTGAAGTGGAATTTGTGAAAACATTCCTCATTTCGCAGTTAAGTAAGGATGCTGTGGAAGAATATCTTGCCCTCTTTTACAAACACGCCGACTTTGATCCAAACAAAAAAGACGAAGATAAGGACAAAAAACGTCAGCTTACTTCGGTTAAAGATTCTGTAAAAATTCTTGGAATCTGTAAAAAGATTAATAAAAAGCTTAACCAAAAACAGAAAGTTGTTGTACTTGTGCGTTTGTTTGAGCTTGTTAATACCGACAGACAATTTACAGAGCAAAGAATGGCCATTATAAATACTGTAGCAGAAGTATTTAATATTGACCCCGCTGAGTTTGAAAGTACAGAATTATTTGTGGTTGAGACACCAGAGAAGATCAGTAATCCGCATATTCTGAAAATTGACGCATCAAAAGAAGGAGATAACACCGAAAGCAAACACATCCATAGCGAAGACCTCGACGGTAATCTACTTGTTTTACAAATAAAAAGTGTTGACCTCTACTTTTTGCGTTATACAGGAAATCAAAATATTTTTCTCAACGGACTCCCACTCAGCAACCGAAGCATATACCTGTTTGCAAACGGAAGTACATTAAAGCTGACCAAAGGTAAACCAATCTACTATTCAGATGTAGTTGCCCATTTTCTTGCTGACCTTACTTCGTCCAGAATCACTTTTAATGTTAAAGGTGCCGGATTTACATTTCCCAATGGAGGCATTGGTCTAAGAGACATTAACCTCTCTGAGGAACAAGGTAAGCTCATCGGAATTATGGGTGCCTCAGGAGCTGGTAAAACAACCCTCCTTAACATGCTTACCGGATTGGAAACGCCCTCGGTTGGTGATGTTAAAATAAACGGAATTAATATACACGAAGAGCCTGAAAAAATTGAAGGAGTTATTGGTTTTATTCCTCAGGATGACCTTTTAATTAGTGAGCTTACGGTATATCAAAACCTCTTTTACAATGCTAAGCTTTGCTTTAAAGATAAAAGCGAAGAAGAAATAGATCAATTAGTAGAAAAAACGCTTAAAAGTCTTGGCCTTTTCGAAAGAAAAGATCTAAAAGTAGGTTCTCCACTAAACAAAACTATTAGTGGTGGTCAACGTAAACGACTCAATATTGCGCTTGAACTTATTCGTGAGCCATCTATCCTTTTTGTTGATGAGCCAACATCAGGTCTATCTTCACGCGATTCGGAAAATGTAATGGACCTTTTAAGAGAATTAGCGCTTAAAGGAAAGTTAATTTTTGTAGTTATTCACCAGCCATCATCAGACATTTATAAAATGTTTGATAAAATGCTAATTCTAGATACTGGTGGGTTCCAGATTTATTATGGAAACCCGGTTGAAGCAGTTTCATACTTTAAAAGACTTGACAATCAAATTAACAGTGACCTGGGAGAATGCCCAACCTGTGGTAATGTAAATCCAGAACTGATATTCAACATTATTGATGCTAAGGTAGTTGATGAATTTGGTCGTTATACGTCAAACAGGAAGGTTATCCCTGATGAATGGGAAAAAAGATATAAAGAAGAACACAAGGTAGAACACGTATCTGATGCAGCTGAAGAACCACCTACTACACTTAACATTCCGAAATGGTTAAGCCAGTTTAAGATTTATGTTATTCGTGATTTTATTTCAAAAATTACGAACAAACAATACGTTACATTAAATTTACTTGAAGCACCCCTTTTAGGATTTATTTTATCATTTATAATCCGTTACGTTGAGCCAGATGCAGATCAGTATATATTCAGGGCCAACGCAAACATTCCGCCATACATTTTTATGGCACTTATCGTTTCCCTATTACTTGGATTCATGGTTAGTGCAGAAGAAATTTTCAAGGATAGAAAAATCTTAAAACGGGAATCATTCCTCAACTTAAGTCGCTCCAGCTATCTGACTTCCAAAATATTAATACTATTCTTC
>PKTE01000098.1 GCA_002869335.1 Salinivirgaceae bacterium
GTTATCGTCAGTCATGTATTGACTACCGGTAATGCTATGATCCAAGTGAAGCGAATATTTTTCCTGATATTTCAGGCTTAATGCATTGTGCCAATGATATTGCGGGATGCCCGGCAAAAAGTTCCCATCATATTTTACATCCAAGTCAGTGAAATCAACAAATTGATTCACCGAGTGTGTTACCGATGATCGAATCATCATATCAAGAGTTTCTGAAGATAGAAATTGCAGCGGCCATAAAATAATCTCAGCCTCTAATCCGGCATGATGAACTTTTCCGGCGTTTACGCCCATAAACTGATCTTCAGCCAAACGGCGGGTAACCAACATATCTTTGATTTCCATGGCATAAACTGTAGTATTTACATTAACCCATTGAAATTTACTCCAACGTATTCCAACCTCAGCCATCAATGCTTTTTCAGGTTGCAAATTAGTATTAACCAATCCGTCAGGCATTAATGTTTCTTCCAGGGAAGGAGGCGAAAAACCATGCGAAACTGAAGCAAACAGATTTAACTTCTCTGTTGGCTCATAATTCAAACCAATTGAAGGAGACCAAACAGGATTAAACCGATAATCTTCAAATTCAGCATCTTCAATCTGAAGATTTTTTAATCGATATCGCACATCATTATAGCTCACACCGGCTTTTGCAATGAAGTTTTCGGATGGTTGCCACTGTGCCATAAGTCCACCATTAAAATGCATTTTACGATCTGTCATTTCATTGATAAGACTCTCAGGATTATCAACTTCGAAAGTAGCCCATCGATAATTTTCCCTCATTAACCTACCTATCATAGTAAACTGAAAATCGCCGGTAAAATATTTAAACCTATTGTTGATCTCAGTTGCATGGGTTGTTTCATCCAAAATATTAAAAGGTCGTTTTTCGTAGGGATCATTATAACGAAAATTTGCCGATAATTTATTGCTAAAATGCTCTCCCAAAATAGATAATAAGCTAAGGTTAATGCCTAATCGGCCATATTTTTCATATCCTTCCACATCTTTCCAGTTTTGTGCTGCAATCTGCGGATTTTCCTTATAGTCTTCTAAGCTTAGCGAACTGGGAATTTGTCCGTATAGCACTGTAGATAAAACGACTAAGGAGATTGTATGCTTATTAATTTTTTGTCGGGCATTAAAAAAAAATGATTGCCTTTTATATCGATTGTTTTCTCTATATCCATTACTCTTGAACTCTGAAAAGTACCCCTGAGCGGCAAATCCTCCCTTTTTAGCCATTCCTCCTCCGGCATACTTAATACTCCCAAAACTCCCCGCTTGCATAGAAAAACGAATTACTTGAGTATGGTTGTCTAAACTTCGCGGATTGATTTTAACCACACCGCCAGGACCGGAACCATATAACGTTGCTGCCGGACCTTTCAAAACCTCAACAGACTCAATAATGTCGGGAGGCAAATCCTCCAATACAGTCACACCATTACCATCGGTCAAAGGAAAATCGCCCAAATAGGCTTTAATACGATTAGAAGAATATGGCGTGCGTGACCCCACTCCACGTATGGTTAATCGATTGGTATTGTTGGTTCCCGATTGCATAAAAACACCCGGGAGAGCATTCATTTGACTGTTTAATACCGGTGCTTGATGAGCTAATAATTCATCACTGGAACGATATGAAATGGAAGATGGAGATTTGCGCAGTGCTCTGGCCGATTGATCAACTGTAATAACCACCTCATCCAGATTTTGACTTAACCGTTGCAAATACACAACCTGATATGAACTTGAGAATGGGGAATAAAGTACCTTTTGTTCATAACCATGATGAAAAATAATAATGCTATCAGCCTGTGAGTAAGCTGATTCGGAAAATCTCACCAAACCATTATCTAGTATATCGTAGCTGTCCAAACCTCCAATGGAAACGCCTTGCAATAACTCATCATTTTGGACATCACGTATTTCAAGTGTTAGCTGGGAATAGCCTTGAAAGCTAAGCAACGTAAAGAATAGTAAAACAATAATATGCCTTTTAAAAAACACATTTCTAAACATTGTAATTCAAGAATTATAAAAATAGAATAAGATGAACCCTTCGCAATTAGCTTTAATCCATTTTCAATTATCAGATTGCATCGTCACCACCTCCTTCGTTACACTATGGAGGTTTGGTTCCTCGCAATGACGTTGATTTTTAACTTTTTACATTAGTCGTTAACTGGCAACAATTTTACAATAAAACCCGGTTTCTCCATTGCCACATAGATAAAACCATCGGGACCCATTTCCACGTTGCGGACGCGCCCAATACCTTCCAACAATTTTTCTTGATCTACCACTTTATTGCCATCTAACTCAACTCGCTCGAGGTATTTAAATCGTAACGATCCAACCAAAATATTGTTTTTCCAGCCTTGATAACGGTCACCTGTTACGAAAGTGGTTCCACAAGGTGCAATGGAAGGTGTCCATTGTAGCACAGGTTGTTCCATCCCCTCTTTATGGGTTATATCGGTGAATTTTGTGCCATTATAATTGATCCCATAAGATATAACAGGCCAGCCGTAGTTTACTCCAGGACGAATCAGGTTTAATTCATCACCGCCGCGTGGACCATGTTCAGTTACCCAAATATCGCCAGTTTCAGGATGCATGGTAGTTCCTTGCGGATTGCGATGCCCGTAAGAATAGATAGATGGCAATGCTTTTTCGTTATCCACAAAAGGATTGTCTTCTGGAATGCGTCCATCATCATGTATGCGATGAATTTTGCCATTATGGTTATCAAGTGCTTGTGGATTTATGTCGCGGTCGCCTCTATCTCCAATGCCAAACCATAAATAACCCTTTTTATCAAATTGCAATTTACAACCCCAGTGATAAGCTTTTCGAGAGTCGGGTTGACCATCAAAAATCTTCTCCTGGTCAATTAATTTATTACCTTCAATGCGAGCTCGCATAATTGCTGTATTTCCAGCCTTTGGATCATCTTTTGA
>PKTE01000023.1 GCA_002869335.1 Salinivirgaceae bacterium
TCAGTAAAAAAGAAAACCGTCTCCAGTTAAAATACTGAGACGGTTTCTTCTATTTTGTAATATATTCTATTAATGTGATCCAAATAGTAATGAATAAATAATTAATAGGGTAAGGATTATACCAATAGATAAAGCAATGAATCCGAAGACCTTGATTGTTCTAATTCTGGTCTTAGAAAATTCTTTTTCTACTTTTACTTCATTAATTTTACCTGTTCTAACCAGTTCTTCGTACTCCTTAGGTCTATCTTCTTTGTAAATTTCCTCAGGTAAGTGACCAGTAAATATTACAGTATCCATAGGGAATGCTTCTGGTCTGAAGTGTGTGTTAAAGAAATGGATAGTAAAGATAAATCCTACTGCTAATAAAGCTTCATCACTATGGATAATCATAGCAACGTTGATTAACCATCCTGGTAAGAATTTTGTAAATACCTCTGGGAACCAAAGGATTAGTCCGCTTAATCCAATTACAGCTACTCCCCAGAATACAGCCATATAGTCAAATTTTTCCCAGTATGTCCAGCGTCCATATTCTGGTTTTGGCCCTTTTCCAACAAACCATTTAATGGTTGCGACAAAGTCTCTTAGGTCTTGTCTGTTAAACATTAGAGAAGATCCGCTAAAGATGAAGTCTTTTACTTTAATCTTCTTTTTAAATTTAGTTCCCAGAATCATAGTAAGGTGGAACATAAAATAACCAAATGTAATAACGGCTGCAAATCTATGCCAGTTACCTGCTGCTTTTACACCACCAATTAAATCAGATAGTGTTTTAGCCCACTCCATATGAGCAAACTTGAGCATCATTCCTGTTAGGGCAAGAATAACAAAACTAATGATTACGAAAATATGTGTAATTCGGTGTCTTGTTTTAAATCTGCGAATATAAACAGCCTTACCTTCAGGATTATGAATGCTTTTGCGTTTTTTCCTTTCTTTTAATGACCTTGGTAACCATAATAGTGTATTAATTCCAAAGAAAGCAAATACACTTATTAGTAAGAAGGTCATTCCCCAGAATGTATAATATAATACTGGGTATTCATCGCGATTATCGTGTGTAGCATGTGTTAAGAAGCCTGTGAATCTCTCATTTGCATCCGGGTGGCACTTCATACAGGTAGTTAATATGTTTTCTTTACTCACCATTGATTCCGGATTGTGCACATTTAAAATCTTATGCGCTCCATGGCAGTCTGAACATTTAGCTGCTTCTTCATAACCCAAAGTATAAGCTTTACCATGATAAGTTTCCATATAAGTGCTGGTAAGATTTTCATGACAATTGCCGCACTGGTGAGTGATTTCTGACATAAACGCGTCACCTTTAGTTTCTCTTATAGTATGAGACGAATGGCAAACAGCACATGTTGGATACTCTTTTTCTCCTTCCACATTATGTGAAATGTCATGATCACTTGCAATATATTCATCGTAAATCCCTTTGTGACATTTAGCACAAGTTTCGGGGATATTATTTGGGTAAACTGATGAATTTGGATCAGTTTCTTTAAGTATAAAGTGTGTGGTATGGCAATCGGTACAAACCGCACTAACTGTTAAGCCTTTTTCTATAACTCCTTTACCATGCACACTTGATGAGTAATCAGCAAGAGCATCAACTTCTTTTAATCCTTTTCCCTCAATAGCTTTATTATCTTTTTGGTGGCATTTACCACACAGATTTGGGATAGCTGTTCTGTAGGTAGGTGACGAATCATCGTATCTCGACTGCACAAAGTGCGTACCATGACAATCAGTACAGTAAGGAGCATTTTCATCTTTTTTGAAATATGCCTTCCCATGACCGCTTGCAAAATACCTTGATGAAACTTCATTATGACAATTGTCACAACTCACTTTTGTAACTGTTTCACAAGGTCTTTCCAAATGTGGTGTTACATCAGAGTGACATTTAACACAAGCAATATTCTTGTGTTCAGACATATGTAGTTCACTTTCTTTAACTTTTAAAGAAACTTTTTCACCATCTACCATTTTATTAACATCATCTTTCCCATGACATTTCATACATGAATTGTCTGACATGGTAGCTGCAACATTTTCCGGATCTACTTTATGGGGTCGGTGACAATCGGTACAAGCAGGTATTGCCCCGGGTGCTTCTTCCCAAAGCTCACCTTTAATGACTTTTGTATGAACATCTTCAATTCGGGCGTGACATTGCATACAAGTTTCAGCTACATTATTTACTGATACGCTTGAATTTGGACTAGTATGTGGTAAGATCAAGTGGTTGCCATGGCAATTATTACAAGTGGCTGTAACAATTAATCCACTTTTAAACAATCCTTTACCATGTATACCCTGACTATAATTTTCTATAATATTATGTTCTGAAATATTGTAAGCCCTTGCTACTGGGGCACCTTCTTTATGACATTTACCGCATAATACTGGGATATTCATTTTATAGGTTAAGGAAGCTGGATTTGAAGGTGGTAAAATCTGGTGGCTTCCATGACACTCTTTACAAGAAGGGGCATATTTTTCACCTAAGGCTAAAGCCTGTCCATGGATACCTTTAAAGTAATCTTTATCTGCTTCATCATGGCAATCTCCACAATTAACAGGTTTCAGATTTTCTTCATGGGGGAAATCACCATCTCCTGCATCAGCATGGCAAAAGGCACAATCAACTCCTTCGTGAACTGACCCTTTAAGAACATCTTTCCTAATAAACATTGATTTCTGTACACCATTTATTACTCCAACCAATTCTTTGTCTTCGTGGCACATAAAACAATCTTCATTTGATTGTGCATGAAGTAGATTAAACTGTATTACGAAAGTAAAAAATAGCAATACACAAGTGTAAAGTCTTAGATTCATATTTATAGCTTTTAATTTAGGTAAATATATCCCAAATTACTTTATTCATCAAATTTTACAGCTGCTAAATAGCTGATATATATGTAGATATGTAAATGATTGTACTCAACTTTGAAAGATATATCCATCACACTGGGTATTGATGTAAAATTAAATTTATATTGATAAATATCAACAGGCAGGGTGTTTTATAACATTTTATATTGATTGAATTGACTCTATCTTTATCTTAACTAATTGTTAAGAATATTTTAAAATTTGAAATCAAACATTCATTTTTAAACAGAACTAATATGAACATGAAAAATCTAATTTTCACTTTGTTGTTCTTTGCTGTTGCGATGTTCCAGAGCTCCTTTGTAAAAGCTGAAGGTGAGGAGGAAAAGGTGGAGATGTCCCCAGAGAACAGACATTGTCTCCAATGCCACGGGAACAAGTACTATTCGTTTTACAACGAAGTTGCTGAACGTACCGAGCACAAATTAATGAATCCTTATTTTGTAATTGATTCAGTCAGTTATTTACAAGGAGAGCATCAAGGCCATTATTGCACGGATTGCCATTTGGAAGATTATAATACTTACCCTCATGCGCCTGAATTAAAGTTGGAGCCTAAAATAAGTTGTTTACTCTGTCATGATTTTAGTGCTATCGAAGAAGAGGTTAGTCAAAGTGTTCATTATGAAGCATTAGGTGATCAGTTTCATTGTGAATTATGTCATGATCCGCACTCAAATAAGATTGTAAAATCCAATATAGAGGAGTTAATTGAGTATAATAACAGCCGCTGCTTAAACTGCCACAATAACATTGATAAGTATCAATTATTAGTATCTCACAAAAATCCGGAGATATTAAAAACACATAGCTGGTTGCCAAATCAGACTTTGCACTTTCAGCACGTTAGATGTATTGAGTGCCATACTGCTGTTAATGATACCGCTGAAGCACTTCATCATATTCTTCCTAAAGAACAGGCTGTGCGGAAATGTGTCGAATGTCACTCAACAAATTCAATGTTAAGTAATAAGTTGTATAAATATGAAAAAGCTAAGGATCCTAAGGGTGGTTTTTATAACACCGTGATACTAAATGATTCTTATGTAATTGGTGCAAATAGAAATAAATATTTAAATAATATTAGTTTATTGATTTTTGCCTTGACATTTGGTGGTATTTTTATACATATAGTAATGAGAATTATTAAAAGAAAGTAATTATGGAAAGTAAGAAAATGTATTTATATCCTGTGTGGCTACGTATATGGCATGGAGTTAATGCTATCTGCATTATTATGTTAATTGTGACTGGTGTGAGTCTTCATTATGCTGATATGGAGTATCCATTTATGTCATTTGGTCTTTCTATTACTTTACATAATATTTTTGGAGTAATTGCTTTAATAAGTTATGTGATTTTCTTTGCTATGAATCGACTTTTTCTTAATGGACTTCAGTACAGAATGAAATTGAAGGGGCTGATGAAACGCTTAATTGACCAGGGAAAATACTATATGTTTGGTTATTTTAAAGGAGAACCAAAACCATTCCCAATAAGCGAAGAGAATAAGTTTAATCCGCTTCAGCGTGTTTCATATACAGTAACTATGTATATTTTAATGCCAATCGTTATTATTACTGGTATAGGTTTATTGTATCCAGAAGTTATTATGGATGAAGTAGCAGGGGTAAATGGAATACAATTAACAGCATTATTACATGCAATAATGGGATACTTTATTTCTCTATTTCTTGTGATTCATTTATATGTAGCTTCAGTGGGTAAACATCCTTTGAAAAATTATAAAAGTATAGTTACTGGATATCACGAACATGAGTAAAAAATAGATCCTCAAGCATGATTGTTTTCAATCATGCTTGTTTTTTTGCCTTTATAAAATTAAAAGATATACAGATGAAATTACCTAAAACCTTTTTCAACAAAATTTCGCTGCTAGGCGCTATTTTAAGCATTACTGCATTGGCAATTTTTGCATTTCTGTTTATTCTAACCTATTTCTTTGACGTTGGTGGTGCTTATATTGGTATTTTAATGTACATGCTTCTTCCTGTATTTCTAATTATAGGGTTAATCTTTATTCCTATTGGAATGATACGGACAGCAAGAAAAATTGCTAAAGATGTAAATCACGATCCAATGCGATGGAGAGTTATTGATTTTAATAACCCTCGCACTCGCGTAGCTTCTGTTGTATTTATTTTTGGAACTTTACTTTTTCTTGTTTTATCGGCAGTAGGAAGTTACCAGGCATTTCATATCACAGAATCGGTTGAGTTTTGCGGAACTGTTTGTCATACTGTGATGGAGCCAGAACATACTACCTATCAGAATTCACCTCATGCAAGGGTAACTTGTACAGAATGTCATGTTGGAGAAGGTGCAGGATGGTATGTGAAATCGAAGTTGTCTGGAGCTTATCAGGTTTATTCAGTATTGGCAGAGAAATATCCAAAACCAATTCCTACACCTGTTAAGCATTTGAGACCAGCTCGTGAAACCTGCGAGCAATGCCACTGGCCACAAAAATTTTACTCGAGTCAGCTTCGCTATGAGAAGCATTTTCTGGCAGACTCAGGGAATACGGAATGGGATATTCATCTTAATATGAAAATTGGTGCTGAACATAGCGCGTTTGTAAATCAGAAAGGAATACACTGGCATAATAACCAAAATGTTAAAATTGAATACATTGCCAGCGATGAAAAACGTGAAGTTCTACCTTGGATTCGATATATAAATCTTGAAACAGGAGATACAATAGTTTACGAAAATGAATGGGAGCCTCTAGAAGATTCTGTAAAAGCGGTTGCTGAAAAACGTAAAATGGATTGTATGGATTGTCATAATAGGCCATCTCATAAGTTTCTAGTGCCCCAATTGTTTATTGATAACGCAATAGCAGGAGGCCAAATTCCTAAGGAATTGCCTGAAATTAAGAGGGTTACAATGGGAATTCTATTTAGTGAGCAGTTTAATACTAAAGATACTGCAATGATGGTTATTGAAAACAGAATTTCAGAATTTTATAAAGATAATTACCCTGAAATTTTTGCAGAAAAGTATAATTTGATCGAAGCTGCCATTGCTGGAACTCAAGATGGTTTCAGTAAAAACATGTTCCCTGAAATGAAGGCTAACTGGGATGCCTACCCTGTTCATATTGGTCACCTTGAATATAATGGATGCTTTAGATGCCATGATAACAATCATGTATCAAGTGAAGGAAAACGTATTTCTAAAGATTGTAATATGTGTCATTCTATTCTCCTACAAGGCGAGCCATGTAAATCTGAAGTTGGAAAACATAATGAATCATTAGAGTTTAAACATCCAGTTGATATTGATGAAGCATGGAAAGAAGCCAATTGTTCTGAATGTCACAGATACCTTTATTTCTAAAGTATAACGGTTGACGAATAACATTTTTGTTATGAAATGGCTGCAGTTTTTCTGCAGCCTTTTTTTGCGATACGCGCTAGCTCCATTTACTTTTGTTTGAAAACAAACCAATAATTGCTGTACTAACAATATAAAAAGGGTAGAGAGAAGTCATTATTGTAAATGATAAGGTCAATTTGCTTTGTTCCCAAAATTTAGAATAGTTAATTATTGCAATTAGGTCTATGAATATTTTAGCAATCCAAATAGATAATACACCAATCGAAAATGACAATAAAAACAAACTTGCTATTTGTAAAAAACTAATGCCAAAAACAATAATAGCTAAAGCAATTGCAGGTAGGTCTTTATATCCTGTTGTTTTTCCACCCCATCTAATACGCTGTTTAATAAATTTACAAAGTGTTTTTGGTGCAGGCGTTTCAACTAAAATCTCTTCACTGTTTAAAGCATATATACTTTCTGTGCCCACTACTTTTTTAATATGATGTAATAGAAATACATCGTCACCACTAGCATAATTGTTAGCTGTTTTTTCATAATAGTTTTGGACTAGTTTCTTTGAAATGCCATAATTGGCACCGTTCATATATATTGGGTTTCCACTTCCGGCCAATCCCATTCCTGTGCCCATTAAGGATAGGAAATCTAATCTGAAGATATTTTCAATAAATGAATTTGTTCTATAAATAACAGGTCCAAAGAATAAGCCCTCACCCTTTTTGTGAAATGCATTTACGTAACTTTCTATCCATTTTGGATGATGGATTACATCTGCATCTGTGAAAACAATGAACTTTGCATCTGAAAATTGAATTCCATATGAAATGGCTGCCTTTTTCCCTTTTTTTGGACTGTTTAGAAAGATGCTTTCTAGTTTATCGGAATTATTTTGTAGGTATTGCAGACTGTTGTCTGTAGAATGATCGTTTACCCAAATTATTCTATAATTATGATGCGTTTGATCTTGCAGGCTTTTAACTATATGAGGTAAATTTTCTATTTCGTTATGAAAAGGTATTATTACATCAATAGCTATGTCAACTGGTTCAATAGTATCTTCAAATTTTAATTTTTTAAGCCCACTAATAGCTCTAATGACTATGAATGCATATGCTACAATCATAAAAAACGATAAAGAATAAAAAGTGAGCGGAATAAAATTCATTATCTTGCGTTGTAATTGGGTATTTATAATTTTTAGATATATACTTGATTTAATTGTCTTGGAAGACAAAGTAAAAGTAATGTTTCAATAAATAAAGTGCAATAATTATCACATCATCATATGAAGAAACTCTCTTTTCTACTCGTTTTTATTTTAATTGCAATTACGCTTTCGGCCCAATTAAATATCAAATATTTTATAGGAAGAGGAAAGGCTGCCTTGATGGAAAGCGATTATACAGAGGCAATTAATAGGTTTACTCGTATTATTGAGGTTAAGCCCGAATTTGCACAAGCTTATTTTTTACGTGGGATTGCAAAATATAATTTGGGGGATTTTATTGGGGCACGCGAAGACTATAGTAAAGCTATTTATATAAATCCTTTCTACGCTGAAGCATACCATTACCGTGGATTGACCAAGCAACAGCTGAACGATTTCAACGATGCTATGCAAGATTTCGAAGAAGCTTTATTAATGGACCCTACGGAAGCTATGGTGTACGTGCATAGGGGGCTAACTTATTTGTTCAATGATAAGTATTCTGAAGCTCGCAATGATTTTAATGCGGCTCTCCGTATTGATCCTAATCTACCAAGTGCCTATATGAATCGCGCTATTGCGTTTCTGGAAATGAACGATACTGCAGCTGCTCTTGCTGATTTAAATAAAAGTATAAAGTTACATCCATATAATCATGAAGCTTTTCGCCGTAGAGGTTTGGTGTTTTATTTAAAAGGCAATTATAAGTTTGCATTAGAAGACTATAATCGAGCTTTGCGTCTGGATCCAGGTAATAGTTTAATTGTGTATCAGCGAGCACTAGCTAAATATAAGAAACAAGACTTTGAGGGAGCTCTCGAGGATTATAATACTGTAATAACTTTAGAGCCTAAAAATGCTTTGGCTATCTATAATCGAGGATTGTTAAAATCGGAAATAGGAAAGTATAATGACGCTATTGATGATTATGACAGAGTTTCTCAGCTTAATCCGGATAATGTGCTTGTTTATTATAATCGAGCGGGTGTGAAGATTGAGATTGGTGACTTAGACGGGGCATTAAAAGATTATGATAAAGCCATAGAGATATTTCCTGATTTTGCGACAGCATATATTAATAGGTCTATTGTAAAACAAAAACTGGGTGATGCAAAGCAGGCTTATTTCGACAGACAAAAAGCTGAAAAAATAATTGATGAATACAAAAAAACTCACAACGATACTACCTATGAAGCTTTCCGGGATACATCGCGTAATTTGGCGCAATTGGTTGATTTTAATTCTGAGTTTAATAATGATTTTACGCGCGATGATATACAGAACACGGATGTCGATATAACATTAAAAAATAATTATATAATTGCCCCTGCGCCTAAAGACTATAACCAGGAAGGATTGATTTTTATAGCGGCTTTGTTTGAAGATGAAAAGCAGTCGAAGCAAAATTGGAAATGGATACCTGAAAAATGGGTGAATGATAGCGTGGATTTGCTTTATATGCCGCAAGCTATGGATTCCCTTAAATACAATAGTTCAACGTACGAGAAATACAAATTTGCAATAGCCCAGGGACTGCAAAATAATTTCTATAAAGGCATAAAAGCCCTTGATGACCAAAATGTTGATTGGAAGAGATTATTTATTATTGGGACAATAAAGGCACAAATGAAAGATTATATAGGTTCTGCAGAAGATTTTAATACTCAAATAAAACTAAATGCTGATGTTGGAAGTATTAGTAATACAACCTCTGATGGAAAAAGTGTTGACTATACTGATCCTATTGTAGATCTTTCCAAAAGTATTGAATTAAATCCGGATTTTAGTCTTGCATACTATAACAGAGGTAATTTATACTGTAAGGAACGCAGTTTTAAAAAAGGGATAGAGGATTATACCAAAGCTATTGAAATAGATCAATTACCAGAAGCTTACTATAATAGAGGTCTTACATTAATTTTCTTAAAAGAAACTGAAAAAGGATGCCTTGATATTAGTAAAGCAGGTGAAATGGGTATAAAAGAAGCATATAACGTTATTAAACGTTTCTGCGTCGACGAGTAAAGAGTTTCAAGTCTCAAGTTTGAAAGTTTCAGGTTCCCAACTTGAAACCAATTAACCCGAAACTTGAAACTAATAATTGGAATATAATTTGTATATTTAAATATCAAAATATTTAGATATTATGATTACAAAAGATATTACAATTGAAGACCTCGTTGAAGATGTACCTGGTTCTGTAAAGTATATGATGGATCAGGGTATTAAATGTATTGCCTGTGGAGAGCCAATTTGGGGAACGCTTGAAGAAGCTGCCCGCGAAAAAGGTTTTGGTGATGCAGATATTGAAAAGTTCGTGACAGATTTGAACAACCTACTTGAGAATCCGCCAGATGATCCCGCAGGAGGCAAACGAATCGAGACTAAGAAAATCGATTAGTAAAGTACAATCCAAAGGATTGCTGCAGCTGTTAGTAAACTGAAATTCACTTCAGGGAAAAAGTTATTTTTAGTTACCAAATACTGGTTCGATAAAAAGATAGTTGCCGGAATTGCTGCTAATGTTACCCCTGCCTGTCCGGCTGATGGGATAATGAGAACTGCTGCTGTAATGGTAACTAAAAACCAAAATAATCCGGAGTAGTATTTTCGTACGATAATCTTTTTATCAATAACGTGTGTGAAGTGATATAACATGGCACTTATTAGCAAAAAGATTAGAATATAAAGCCTAATTGACATCATATCTTTGCCCAAAGGCAGTTCATGACTTATTGATAATTTCTGCCAAAGTTCCATCCAAACTTCGTTCTGACCTGAAAGAAAATAATAAGTGGTCACAAACATCCAGGGCACAATGGCTCCAAGAATTTGCGTTGAAATGCCTCGCCAATTTAATCCATGTAAAATAATGGTTATTAGCCAAAATGGAATGAGAATAAGTATTACAGGCCAATAGAAAAATGTGGCCAACCCCAATAAAATACCTGTTCTGAATAATGCATTTATATTTAGTTTCTTAATGTCGGTTTTGAGAATATCTTCGAAGGCAATTAGGATAAATAAATTTGCGATAACTGTTGCATTAAAATAACTATTTCCTATCATCAATGTCATCCATAGTATGTAAACCATGGCAGGAAAGAATGTTCTTTTGTCAATAAAAATGTATTTGAAATTTAAACGCACCATATAAAATGCTTCAAATATTATCAATGAGAAAAGAATTATGGAGCTTAAAAATGTCTGACCATTAATATATATTGAACCAGTGCTAAGAAATGGAGCAAAGTATTTTTGTGATTCAAAATCATGAGTCCAAAATAGTTTTAACCACAACAAAACACTGAATAGTATAATTAGCAATATATTAGATGGTTGTGGCCCTTTTAATAATCTTACAAACATTCTTTATTCCTTTTTGAGTGTTTACAAATCAAATCCCAAATCTTTCCTATAGTACTTTTTATCAAATTGAATACTTTCAGCTTTTTCCATTGATGCAGCAAGAGCTTCTTGTAGTGTGTCTCGCAAACTTGTTATAGCCATTACTCTACCACCATTTGATAGTAGTTTGCCATTCTCTTCCTTTGTTCCTGCATGCAAAATAATACTATCGTCAGTCGTTGGAAGATTGGATATTTCTTTTCCTTTTTCATAGCTTCCAGGGTAACCTCCTGACACCAACATTACAGAAGCAGCTGTTTGTGGATTAAATTCAATTTTAAAATCATTGAGTGTATTGTTTATCCCAGCTTCAAACATTTCTAATAAATCAGATTTTATACGTGGAAGTATTGATTCTGTTTCCGGATCACCAAGTCTTACATTATATTCAATTACGTATGGCTCACTATTTACGTTTATTAAACCAAAAAAGATAAACCCATGGTAATTTATACCCTTGGTTTGCAGCCCTTTTATAGTTGGCTCAACTACTTTAGTAATAACTTTATTATAAAATTCGTCATCTACAAAAGGTACAGGAGAGATTGAACCCATTCCACCAGTATTCAGTCCTGTATCGCCCTCACCAATTCGTTTGTAGTCTTTTGCCTCCGGAAGCATTACATAATCTTTCCCATTTGTATAGCAAAAACACGAAACTTCTATACCTTTTAAAAACTCTTCAATAACAACCACAGAACCAGCCTCTCCAAATTTCCCTTCCAACATGTTCTGAAACTCAATTTTTGCTTCATCTAGATCATCAATAATCAGGACACCTTTTCCTGCGGCTAAACCATCAGCTTTAAGTACATAAGGGCTTTTAAGAGATTCAAGAAATCTATATCCGTCTGCAAGAGTGTATTTTGTAAATGATTGATAACGAGCAGTTGGGATGTTGAAATTCATCATGAATCTTTTTGCAAAGTCTTTACTTCCTTCTAGCTCAGCACCTTCAGCAGAAGGTCCAACTACTGCTACTTGGTTTAATTCATTATCAGATTGGAAAAAGTTAGCAATGCCTTGTACAAGCGGTGCTTCAGGGCCAACAATTACAAGTGAAATTTGCTTTTCAAGTACAATTCTTTTCACTGCCTCAAAGTCTGATGGATCAATATTGACATTTTCCCCACAAGCTTGTGTGCCACCATTTCCTGGAGCAATGTAGAGGTTTTGTAATTTTTTACTTTGTTTTATTTTCCATGCAATTGTGTGCTCTCGGCCACCTGAGCCTAATATCAATACATTCATTTTTTATGATTGTTACAGTGAGTTTTGATGTTTTGCGAAGATACTATTTTATTATGTCTCTTTAAAAACTACTCTTATATATATTGTATAGTTTATGGTTTAAATTATTTCAGATGTAAAAATCTCAATCTCGTTTGTTAGCTAATGTATGGAAATATTTAGATGTTTAATTTCCTTTTGCACAGCGAGTTTCACAACATAAGGTTAAATTGAAGTTAAAATTATGTTAAAAAAACATTGGAATATCAAAATTATGTTGATAAATTAGCGATACACTAAATAAGTTATTGTATTATGAGAAAATTTTTATTATCGATTGCATTCTTTTGCTTTCTCGGAATGCAGTTGTATGCGCAAAAAACAGTTACAGGGACTGTTACCGACGCCAACGACGGCTCTAAGCTACCAGGCGTAACGGTTATCGTAAAGGGAACTCAGAAAGGTACAATTACAGGAGCAGATGGAGCTTACTCCATCGACGTAAAGGCTGGAGCTGATACGCTAATTTTTTCATTTGTGGGAATGGAAACAATTAAAAAAGCGATTGGTAACCAGACTGTAGTTAATGTTCAAATGACGGCTATCGTAACGCAGTTAGATGAACTTGTAGTAACCGCACTGGGTATTTCCAGAGAGAAAAAAGCACTTGGATACTCTGTTCAGGAAGTTGGAGGAGAAGAGTTAGCTGAAGCTAAAGAAGCTAACATCATTAATTCTCTTTCAGGTCGTGTAGCAGGTACCCAAATTACTAACGCCAGTGGCGCCGTTGGTTCTTCTGCAAGGATTACTATCCGTGGTAACTCTTCATTTACCAATAACCAACCTTTATGGGTTGTAGATGGTGTGCCTATTAGTAATAGTTCTACTGATGTAGACCAATGGGGTGCAACTGACTTTGGTAATGCCGCAATGGATATTGATCCTGCAAACATTGAATCAATCAGTGTTTTGAAAGGAGCTAATGCTGCTGCACTATATGGTTCACGCGCTGCCAATGGTGTAATTCTTATTAAAACTAAAACAGGTGAATCAAAGACAAAAGGTCTTGGAGTTACAGTAAGTTCAGCAGTTACATTTGATCAAACTTATAACTTTGCTAATTACCAAAACTCATATGGTCAGGGTGTTGCTGGTTCTGAATATTATTATTACACTCTGGGTGCTAGCCTAGATGGTTATACTTATCAGGAGTTTGCTGATGGTACATTTGACCCAGGTATTGGATTCAATTACTATGATGGTGCCGGTGGTGGTGTTAATGACGGAGTTGATGAAAGTTGGGGTCCAAGATTGGACAACGGACTTTTAATTCCTCAGTTTAATAGCCCATTATCAGATCCTAATGATCCAACTACAAGGATTGCTACTCCATGGAAGTCTCGTGAAGATAACGTGAGAAATTTCTTCCAAACTGGTGTAACATTCGATAACAGTGTAACTGTTACAAATAGCGGAGATGCCGGAGCAATGAGATTCTCAATGAGTCAGTTCTCACAGGAAGGTACTATTCCTAACACTGATTTAACAAGAAACTCAGTTTCATTTAATGGAACTCAAAATGTTGCAGATTGGTTGAAAACCAACGTAATGGTTAATTACGTGAAAAATAAGAGTGATAACTTACCAGTTCAAGGTTATAGCTCAAATAACGTAATGCAATCAATGGGTGGCTGGTTTGGACGCCAGGTAAATGTACAGGCTCTTGAAGCAAATTATAGAAAATTTAATATTTTTGGTAATCCTTACAACTGGAATACTAACTATCATAATAACCCATATTGGAATGCAAACTACAATACAACAAGTCGTGAAAGAGATCGCGTATTTGGAAAAGCAAGTGTAGATGCTGAAATTTATGAGTGGCTTAAAGTTACTGGTCGTATGGGAATCGACTTTAGCAGTGAGCAGCGTAAACATGTTGACTATGCTCTTTCAAATGAAACTCCTCTTGGAGCATTCTGGCAGCAGGATAGAAGAGATATGGAAATGAACTCTGATTTATTTGCTACATTGAATCATGAGTTTGGTGATTTTTCAGTAAATGGTATTATCGGTACAAACTTTAGAAAAAATAAATATAGTTCAATGCGAATTGAAGCATTAGAATTAACAGTACCTAATCTATTCACTATTTCCAATGTAAAAGGGAATCCAGTTGCTGAAATGTATGACGAAGAAATGGAAACATACAGTATTTATGGACAGGCTTCTGTAGGTTGGAAGCGTACAGTATATGTTGATATCACAGCTCGTAATGACTGGAGTTCTACATTACCTTCTGATGAGTGGAGTTATTTCTATCCATCATTCACGGGTAGTGTAATTCTTACTGAATTAGTTGATATTGATGAAGATCTTGTAAGCTTTGCTAAATTACGTGGTGGTTGGGCACAGGTTGGTAACACTACCGATCCTTACCAATTATCATTGATGTATGAAGGTTCAGATCCATTTGGAAATGTAACTCCTTTCTCAACATCAAGATTATTACCTCCAACAGGACTTGTTCCAGAAGAGGTTAATAGTACTGAATTTGGTTTGGAAGCAAAATTCTATAAAAACAGATTTAGCTTAGATTTTACTTATTATAATCAGGTAACAAAAAATCAAATCTTACAGATTGATATTTCTCAAGCATCTGGTTTTGATAATCAGTTAATTAATGCTGGTGAAATTCAAAACAAAGGGATTGAGCTTCAGATTGGTGCTGAGTGGATTAAGCAAAAAGATTTCAGCTGGCGTACAGATGTAAACTGGGCTAAAAACTGGAATAAAGTAAATGAACTATATGGTGATTTGGAATCATATCAAATTACTAGTTCATGGAATGGACTATCAATTCAAGCTCGTCCTGGACAAGCATTTGGTGTTATTTACGCCAATGGATTCCAGTATGATGACAATGGAAACAAAATCATTGGATCAGATGGTTTACCATTAGCTTCTGAAGCTCCAGTTGCAGTGGGTAATATTACTCCAGACTGGACAGGTGGTATCCGTAATACATTTAAGTACAAAACAGTTTCAATGAGCATATTAATTGATGGACGCTATGGTGGCGATCTTTTCAGTGTATCTGATTGGTTTGGCGCTTATGCTGGTGTATCAGAAGAAACTGCTGCAGATGGAATTCGTGAGCATGGTCTTGTTGTAGATGGTGTATTAGAAGATGGAACACCTAATGATAAGGTTATTTCTGCAAGCTCATATTACGGCGGTTATTGGGGACGTGAAGTAAACTCAGTAATTGACGGTTCTTATATTAAATTACGTGAGATTGTTATTAGTTACGATATACCTAAAAAATATGTTCAGAAGCTTGGATTTGTTCAAGGTGCATCTGTTTCATTCGTAGGTCGTAACCTGGCTATTTTATATACTCATTCTAGTAATGATATCGGTATCGATCCTGAAACTGGTTTTGGTGCTAACCTTAATGGTCTTGGCCTTGAGCAGTTCCAGTTACCAACTGCCAGAACTCTTGGATTCAGGATTAATCTTAATTTCTAAAAATTAAATATTTTTCAATATGAAAAAGATATTTCAAAATATATTAAGTATAACTATTGTCGGATTACTCTTGACATCTGCTTGTACAGATGATTGGGAGGAGTTAAACACCGATCCTAACAATCCGACAGTCGTACCGGCCACAAACTTGTTGGCACAGTCGATCCGTTACTTTGGTGATACATATTATGATGCCTGGTTTAATATGAATAATACATCAACATATGCTGGACACCTTGGTAAAATTCAATATATAGATGAATCTCGTTATTACGAAAGAGAATCTGTTATTGATGATAATTGGCGTGATTTATACAGAGTAGCTATTGATCTTGAGATGGCGAAAAAATTCGCCAGATCAGAAGGTAATACAAACCTTGAAGCAGCAGCTCTAACATTCCAATCATTTGTACTACAGATTGGTACAGATAGTTGGGGAGGAATGCCTTTTACTCAGGCTATTAGTGGGCTAACAGGAATTACATCCCCTGCTTATGATAATCAGGAAACAATTTATCTAGCACTTATGGATAGTCTGAATAAGGCAAATACTTTATTTGCTTTAGGTGAATTATCAGTATTAGGTGATGGTGATATTTTATATGGTGGAGATGTTGCAAAATGGCAAAAGTTTGCAAATTCTGTAAGACTTAGAATGGCAAACCGCGCTGCTGGTGTAAGTACAGCTGCTGCAACAGTTAGAACTGAAATTTTAGCCGACGCAAATACTTATCCAATTATGGCAAGCAACGATGATAATGCATTCTTATATTGGCCAGGAGCTGCTCCTTATAAAGAGCCTTGGGCAGAAGATGCTGAAACTCGCGATGATCATGCTGTGGGTAGTTATTTAATAGACTATATGCTTTCAACTGCAGATCCACGTATCGCTGTTTATGCTGAACCAGCTGCCAGTGATGGTGCATATAGAGGAGTTGTTCCTGGAATTGATGATGAAAGTTTAGGTTCAATTGCTCAGTATAGTAGAATTGGTTCATTTTACAGAGGTAACGCAGAAGGACATACGCCATTTATGCGCTATGCTGAAGTAAAATTTATTGAAGCTGAAGCTAATAGTGATCAAGTTGCTTTTGAAGCAGCTATCGTAGCTTCTTTTGAAGAAAATGAACTAGATGCTGGTGATGGAGCTGCTTTTGCTGCAGGATTTTCTGTGAATTCTGATGATCTCTATTATCAAAAATGGGTAGCGTTGTTCAAACAAGGACACGAAGCATGGGCAGAGTGTCGCAGAACTGACGTGCCTGTGATGGGTGTAGCTCCGGGTGCAAGATTCCCTGAACACAACCGTCCTCCATTCCGTTTCCCATACCCAACAGGTGAAACACAATTAAATTCTAACAATCTTGCTCCTTTCAGCAGTGTGGTTGTTGATAAGTTTTGGGGAGAGCAAATGTGGTGGGATACAAGAACTGGTGTAAACTAAAAAAACTTATACAAAATGAAGAAATTACTAGCAATATTAATAAGCTTATTCGCACTCGCTGTGCTGTTTGTAGCATGTGAGGATGAAGAAGAACCATTTTATACTGGTGTAGCTATTTATGTAAGTGATACAGACTATTATATTCTTGATGCTGGTGTGAGCGGTAGTGTTGAAGCTTCACTTGACAATCGTGAATATGAAGTAAGTGTAGACGGTGTTGTAATTGCTGAATTAACAGCTGATGGTGCTGTTGCCAATTACACATTTACACAAGCTGATTTCAATTACATGGAAACTGGAGAGTCTCAAGAAGTTAAGTTTTTAACTCAAGGAAAAGGTGGCCCTTCTGCCAAATATATTAACTTCAAAGTAGAGGATCCATTAACTGTTGATGGACCTTCAGATTTCTATCCAGCTGAGGATACTACATTATATATTAAGTATTCAATTGCTGATGATTGTACTGCCCCAACATCTTTGGTTATTACAGAACAACGTAACTCAGAAGATCCAGTTACATTAGCCGGACCATTTGATCTATTAGAGGATTCAATAGCAGTTGCTTTAACAAACGCTATGTTGAATGACACTCTTGTGTATACATGGACATTTTCAAATGATAATGGTGTGCTAGAAACTACACACATATTATATGTAATTGTAAAACGTGCATGGGACTTCGAAGAGTATGATTCATGGGCAACTGAATTTGCACCTTGGACATTAGTTGATAATGATGGAAATTCAAATTACACTGTAAGTGCATTTGATTATCCAGGAGCAGGAAGCCCTGCATCATTCATGATTTTTGATTATCAATATATCTTGGATAATGACGGTGATCCAACTGGTTGGGAACCTAATAGTGGTGATAAGTATGCATTCTGTATGGCTGCTGTGCCTGATGCTACTGGAAATGATGACTGGATGATATCAGATAACTTTGATATTGAAGATGGATATGAACTTTCATTATATGCAAGATCAAGAACTGATTCATATGGTCTGGAAAGACTTGTTGTTAAAGTAATTGATAACGCTGATGATAGTGAAACAGTATTAACTCCAGATCCTTATCAGGAAGTTCCTACTGATTGGACAAACTTTACATTTGATTTATCAGCTTTTGCAGGTAAAAACATTAAAGTTTCAATTGGTTGTGTATCTTATGATGCATTTGCAATGTATATCGATGATTTCGAAATTTTAACAGGAGAAGGAAAATCAGTTTTCAAAAATGGATTTGAAAATGCTCGCCCAACTGTGAAAACAGTTCCTGTGAAACTAAAATAAAAATTGATCCAAATACAATTAAAGGGTTGCTGAAAAGCAACCCTTTTTTTATTTAAATCAATTAGACTTTATATTAAATTACCGTTCATACAATAACAATTACCGCTCGTACATTTTTCCTTTGTAATTAATTTCCATCTACTTACATTCGCATCATCAAATGAAGGCAGATCTCGAAAAGCCAAAACAGA
>PKTE01000183.1 GCA_002869335.1 Salinivirgaceae bacterium
TTAAAAGGCCACTACTCAGACCTAATCCTCCCAAAAGTACCAAAGAGGCTGCACTTAAATATAGCACAGCATCGTTATAAGCACCTATGGTCAATGAATAACCCACCAATAACACTGCCAAAGCCAACATTGCAATTCCGAAAACGATCCTCCGCTTGCCTTTTCGATCCGACTGTTTACTCACAATACGATCATCTTTCAATTGTCCGGCAATGGATTTTTTCAACTGTTTGGTTGTAACAATATAGATGGGTATCAAAGCAATTATGATACTGATAATAATACTGAGAATAAGTGTTCCCGGTTCAATATGCACCAACAATACATCGGTCCGCACAATATCATTCCACAATGTATTGAGCGCTGCAATAAGTCCTTTGTTGTAAATTAAACCAATAAACGTACCGGCCACACTTCCTAAAACAATTATGAAAAGTGACTCTGATATTCTAATCCTGAGAATTTTTCGCATGCTAAAACCCATGCTGCTGAGCAAAGCTGTCTCTTTACTTCTCCTTTGAAAATGCAGCATATAAATCAAAATGGTGAGTAAAACGCCTGCCACAATAATGAAAAAGCTCATGCTTAGGAACAACTCCGTAAAATTAACGGCATTATCAGCCGCTTTTGTTCCCTGCTCTCTCACATTGATCACATTAATTCCCACATCTAATGGTGTTGTCACTTCAAGAATGGCTGATTTTAATTGGGTCTCATTTACTTCTGAGCTATTGAAACGAATAGCTGTAAGTGATCCAAATTGATTTGCCCATAATTGTTTACCAGCAGAAAGGGGTAAAATAACTTTAGGTGTTCCTTTATATTGATCCCAATAGTCCTCATCTTTATCGCGTATGCGTTTAAAATCTATGGGTACTCCTGCATCCCAATCGCTGCAGCTTCCAGCTTCAGAAAACCCCTCAAAATCTGGCATCAAAGTGCTGTTTATATCTGCTGAAGTAGTCGGGATAATTCCTTTCACCACAAACTTGTGACTCACCTCTTTTAAATCTCTCAGCTGTCCAATTTCAAAATAGGTAAGTTGAAGAGTATCACCAGGATTGGCATTTAAATCATCAGCAGTCCAACGATTTATTAATACCTGATCGTCATTAAGTTCTGTTCCTGCTATACCAGCAGAAACAGCAGATGCAAATGAATAAGGCGTATGAAGATCGTTTAATTTTATATCGTTAATCAAATACGTATTAATTTGCTGTTGCGGAAACTCTGCCCGCTCAACTTTCGATTGTACAACGGTATCAATAAATACACGGTTGGATGTCAAATCGAAAGTATTATTATCATAATTTTCAATTTGCAACCCCATGTCTTTCAACGACCACTGTTTTTGTATTGCTTCTTGAATCTTGTTTTTATCTAGATTATTACTTAATCCCGCCACGAGAATCGCATTGGACAATCCGGAAAGGTCCAGCCTATTTGACAGAAATTTATTGGCAACAAACACATTATAAGGAACCGTTTGGTCGTTTTGCAGGTTTAATCGTGCAAGCTGATCATCATTAGCAATGCCACTTATAGTAACTCGAATGGCAACTGTAGGATTTGGTTCTTTTGCAAATGGAGCATTTACGGGAATACGATTTGCACTTTCAACACGCAACAGTAGCATATCTCCGACCTTCAAATTCATACGTTTGGCCAGAGTATTGCTAACTACAGCCTCATCATTTTTAGGAACAGTAAAAGTTGCATAGCAAATGTAAGAAAAGGCGCTATCTATACCAATTATGCCTGTATTGTTTACTCTTTGCCCTGATATAGATTCCGTGACAATTCCTTTCAACATTAGCAATGGTGCAGTTGGTACTTTTAATTCATTTGATAATTTATAGGCAAGTTTTGTATCTATAAAGCGTGTCCCACTCATCACCGCATATTCTGTTTTACCTAACCTAATATCCACCAGTTTTTTAAGGCTGTAACCTACCGAATCCCCGATAATTAATCCTCCTGCTAACACGGTAGCGCTAATTACAACTCCAAAAAACAACGCAATATGCTGTTTGAAATAGTAGACAATACTTCGTATGATATATTTAAAAAGTCCCATTCGACTGAATCAATTTTGTGTTATTTTACCATCCACCAAATTATAAGTCACTCCCATTTGATTTGCCAACTCCAATGAATGCGTTACCGTTATCAAGGTAAAATTATACTGACTTTGGAGCTTTAAGAGCAAATCAGTCAATTTTGTAGCTGATTCCCGATCCAGCGATCCTGTGGGTTCATCTGCCAATAGTAAATCAGGCTCATTTATCAAACTGCGTACAACCGCAACGCGCTGACATTCACCTATCGACATTTTACCGGGAAAACTATCTATTTTATTACTTAAACCAACCTCATTAAGCAGCGCCTTAGCCCGTTCCAATGCTCCTTCCTGATGTACTTTACCACGAGGCAACACCGGTAGAAGAATATTCTCCAAAACAGTTAATTGTGGCAGCAGCATATGGGTTTGAAACACAAATCCAATTTTTCGATTACGTATCTCCTCCAACTCTTTAGAACTTGCATTGGCAGTTACAATACTTCCCAATTTAACCTCACCTGAGTTTGGAAAATCGAGCGTCCCAATTAAGTTCAAAAGTGTACTTTTACCCGAACCCGATGGGCCTACAATTGAATAGGTTCCACCTTCCGGAATCTTTATCGAAATATCATTCAATACCGGCTTATCGGTATCATTGTATTGTTTAATAAGGTTAATTAATGTTATATCCATAATTTGAAGCTAGAGTTCAATTATAAAGTTATGAAATTAACCGGAGAATATAGAAAACAATAGGTAATTCTTCCATCAATGCTATGGGCAAAAATTAAAACACATATCAGTAATCAGGTTACTATATAAAAAAAGCCACCGATTACTCAGTGGCTTTAATGTCTTCATGGCGGTCTGGACGAGACTCGAA
>PKTE01000333.1 GCA_002869335.1 Salinivirgaceae bacterium
ACCTCTCTGAAAGCACCCATATACTTTTCATTTCTCCCATCTTCTTCTTCGTAAAGCTTAAAGAATTTTTGACCTTCAAACGTAGTATCTCCATTTACATAATACCTGAAATACTCAATGGTGAGATTTTTACCTTCTCCATGTTCGTTACGCTCTATCCAACTGGAATTAAGCGTATCAATCGGAAAGTTTTGCGTAAATCCGGAAAGTGCAATTAAAAAAATTGCAGAAAGTAGTAGTAGTTTTCTCATAGCTGTATAATTTTGGTTTCACTTGTCTACCAAAGTTACAAAAAAACACTCAAAAAATTAATACAAAAGGCATCTCACTGTAAAAAATTTAGCAAAATACCTTTTGATTTATTATCAGCAGAAAATCTTAAGGGCTGGGACTTGGCAAGATGTTTATTTCTGCAATATATTTCGGTAAACAAACCAAATAATAGAGGAAATAATTAACAATCCAAACCCATACAACGGTGCGATCATTGAAACTTGAAAGCCTCCGGCCATAATTGCAGGAGAAATGTCATGTGCTCTCTGAATAGCTTCCATAGCTTCATATAAACCTACACCTTGTCCTAATAATCCAAAAATTAAAGCAAAACTTCCCAAAAAAAGTATGGCATTGTTCAACTTGATCATTCTCGACCTTTGCTCTTCCTTTTTACTCATTCCGAGTAAAATAATAATTGCCAAGGCGATTACGGCCACCCATAAAATATAGATTACTGTCATAAAATGGGGGCCTCCAAAAAGCCAATGTTTGTAAATCATAATTATAAGTTTTAAAATTTCAATTCAATTTTATGAATGAAATTTCTGATTTGAAAAAAACTTATACAGAGTGCAAATTAATAAAAGCAGAAGACATATTTTCCTTTCTCAACAGCAAATTTGCAATTCAGTGTTTAAAAACTGTCGTTTACATAAATCTGAATGAAAGCAACGCTTCTATTTAAATAATCAAGTATATTTGAATACACATTATACTGATAAATAAGAATATGCAAGAATTTAACATTCATCGTATTTTATATACAAAGAGCAACTGGCTCTTTCACCTTGCATATTGGCTCACAGCAGGCATATTGATATACTATGTATTTAGTAGTAATGATATTGCTATGCAATTGCGTTTACCAATGGTAATTATGCTAACATTTTTTGGGTTTGGCACTGCTCAGGCCATTAATAAAATTATCATTCCCAAATTTCTGTTTAGAGGTAAAACATTTTTATCGGCCTACCTTATTCTGGCTACATTTATTTTAGCTCTGTGGATTAGTTTCATATCCTTATTCGGAATTATATATTACAGTGCTATTTATTCGCCCCTGGTAGTGGTTCCACAATGGAAGGATATTGTAATAATGATTGCCGGGAATTTTTTGATCATTACCCTTGCTGTGGTACTTCACTTCATTAGAGAATCGTTTCGTCAAATGGCTGCCAAAAATGAAATACTTACACAAAAAGCAGAGGCAGAAGCAAAATTGAAAGATGCCCAACTAAAGCTCCTTCAAGGACAGATTCACCCCCATTTCTTGTTCAATATGTTGAACAATTTATACGCGTTAATCCGAATCGATGCAGATTTATCACGCGATACAATTATGCGAATTTCTGACTTACTAGACTATATGCTATACAAGTGTAATGAAGAACAAACGCTACTTGAAAGCGAATTAAAATTTATACAGGACTATATAGAATTGGAGCGCATTAGGCATTCTGGAAATTTTAACATTAATGTAGACTACCCACAGCATTTGCAAAATATAACCATCGCTCCTCTGATACTATTCCCATTTGTCGAGAATGCGTTCAAGCATGGATTCAGAAATTCCGACAATGGCTACATTGACATATCTATCTCTATATCAGAAGAAAACATTATTTTTACATGTGAAAATAGTGTTGCGAAAAGTAAAACTAGTCAGGACAAATATTTGCAACAAGAAGGAAAAGGAATTGGACTTAAGAATATACAAGAGCGACTTGAGATTATATATAAAAACAATCATTCACTCAATATAAAAGAAACAGGCGAAAAATATAAAGTAGAACTAACTCTGAATAGAAAAAAATGACCAATAGTGCAACATATAAGTGTTTGGTGATTGATGATGAACCTATGGCTATCGCAGTTATTAAAGAACATTTAGAGCAATTTGAAAACATCGAATGTACAGGTGAATATACAAGAGCCATAGACGCCATCGCCCATTTAAATAAAGAAGAAGTCGACTTGATTTTTTTGGATATAAATATGCCAAATATTTCTGGCATTGAGTTTTTAAAATCGCTGGTTCATCCACCAGAAGTTATTTTCACCACCGCCTATCGTAATTTTGCCGTTGATGCTTTTGAGCTCAATGCTTTGGATTATCTTATGAAACCCATTAGCCTGCCTAGATTTCTAAAAGCTGTCAATAAGTTTCTTGAAATCAAAAAATCATATTCATCAAACGAAAGCGAATCAATAGAATCAAAATCCTACATTATTCTTAAGTCAGACAAAAAGAACTATAAAATACAATTTGACGATATACTTTACATTGAAAGTCTGGACAATTATATACGTGTTTACACTTCAGAAAAGTCATTAATCGTATACCAACAACTTAGTGTCATTGAAACCGAGTTACCCTCAGAAAAATTTTTGCGTATACACCGCTCCACAATTATAAACAAAGAAAAAATAACAGTTTTCACCTCCTCACAAGTAGAAATTGGCGATAAACAATTCACCATTGGGCGCAGTTATCGGGAAGAGGTAGCACAAAAGCTAAGATAATTAGACGGTAGCTCTTTGCGCCTCGTTCTATGTTTCAATATATTTTTTTATAATACCTTCCAACACTTTTTCATCAATTGGCTTGGAGAAAAAATCATCGAAACCTGCCTTAAAAGCTTTATCTTGATCTTCTCGCGTTGAATATGCTGTTTGTGCCACAATAGGTAAATCAGATCTAAACTTTTTTATCTCATTAGTGGCTTTATAGCCATCCATTTCAGGCATCTTGATATCCATCAATACAAGACAAATATCGTTGTTTTCTCTACATAACTTAACGGCTTCTTTTCCATCTTTGGCATGGATGGTGTCACAATATATATCTAATTGCTCTTTAATAAGCGTTTCAACATACAAGAAGTTAATCTCCTCATCCTCAGCAATGAGCACTACCGGTTTTTTTACTGATTTCTTCTCCTTGTTAGTAGTGCTAACACTTTCTATATTTCTTGCATTAGGTAACTTAATTGTAAACTCTGAACCGACACCCAATTCAGACTTAAGCTCAATTTTACCTCCAAGCAACTCCACATTCTCAACAGCAATAGCTAAGCCCAGCCCTAATCCTCCAACATTATTTGCTACCCCATCACTCTCACGGGAAAAACGTTCAAAAATAATTTTTTGCTTTGCTTTTGGAATTCCAATACCAGTATCTTTCACATATATATCTAAGCCATGCTTATCCATTCTGTATCCAATCTCCACGCTTCCCTTATTTGTATATTTTAAAGCGTTTTCGATTAAATTACTTAGTACCTTCTTCAACTTACTTTCATCTGTATTAATAATACTTTCCTCATCTTTTAGAGGTTTGATAAGATATAAAGGCGTATTATTCTCTTTGGCTTTTGTATCGAACACTGAAAACAATTCAAGTAAGATATCATTTAAAGCAACTTCTTTTTCAATAACTTTCACCTGTTGCGTATTTAATTGAGATATCTCAATTATATCATCAATTATTCGAAGTAGTTGTTTTCCACTATTATACAAGATATTAATATAATGTTCCCGTTTTTCATCTGACAACCCTTTTTTGTTTAACATACGACTAAAACCCATAATACCGTTCATTGGTGTACGGATCTCATGAGACATATTATTGATAAACTCAGATTTAAGCCGATCACTTTCCACTGCTTTTTCTTTTGATTCTTTAAGTTCTTGATTTTGTCTTTTTAGTTTTTCTTCTGCTTTTTTAATGTCAGTAATATCTTTATGAGTGCCCACTACTCTGATAGCTTTGCCATTTTCATCATAAAATATTGAGGCTTTAGCTAAAATATCCACATAATGACCAAGCTTATGCCTCATCTGAACCTCAACCTCATAATCATTAATACGATTCTCAATGTTATTATTTAGCAATGCGGTAGCTTTTTCAACATCTTCTTTTCTCGTATTATTCTTCCATGATTCAAAAGCATTAGGTAATTCATGATCTTTATAACCAAGAATTTCTTTCCAACGTGGTGAAAAGTAGATTTGATTTATCACCAGATCCCAATCCATTAATCCATCCGAAGTAGCTACCATAGCTAATTCAAAGCGCTCCCTGGAAAGTTCCGCTTCTTCTTTTGCTCTTATTAACTCTTCTTGTTTCAACCTATCCTCGGTAACATTACGTCCCCAAAAAGATGCACCTATTACTTTGCCATCAGAAAGTATTGGATTAAAAGAGATTTCAATATAAATAAACTGGTTTTCTCCAATCTGTACTTTATCTTCTATTTTAAATCGTTCATTATTCAAAGCGCGATCGTATCTTTCACGATAAATGGGCTGAATAGGTTCAGGAAGATGCTTAACTAAATTATCTCCAATTTGTAATTCATGACCAAATGAACTTTTAAAGTCCTCTCTAAATCTATGGTTTACAAAAGTTATCTTGTACTCTTTATCAATTGCCCAAACGCTATCATCTGTATTTTCAATTATTGCATTAATATTTGCGATACTTTCAAGTGCCTTTTCTTTAGCTTCTTGAAATTTAAGCTCATCTTGTTTTTGTTCTGTAATGTCATGATGAGCGCCGAGCATTCTTAAAGGTTTGCCATTTCCATCTCTTATGGCAACTCCGCGACAATGAATCCAAACTGTATGCCCTTTTTTATGTCTATAGCGAACTATCTGATCATAAGGGTGATTAGCATCCGCCAAATGCTTATGAAAATTATCCAAAGCCACTTTAAGATCATCCTCAAAAATTATATTCTGCCAGCCATCTGGAGAATGCGGCATATCTTTAGGGTCATATCCAAGTATAGTCCAAAACTGTTCATCCATCCACTCATTTTCAGGCTTTTCCAAATCCCAATACCACAAGCCATCCAAAGATGATTTCTGAATGAACTCAAAAATAGATTCGTCAGTTTTTATTAAATCGTATAATTCCTTTTTTAAATAATGATCGCTCATAATGAAAGGATGATATTGTTTTTATTACTTTAAACATTCAATTTACAATAATTGAAAATATAATTAGATATTTATAACAAAAAACTTTAACTTTTTACGTTTTACTAAACAAATTCAAATATGGTTAGTTCTAAAATTCTGGTACTGGCAATTTCAACAATACTTATTTTACCAGCCTGCAAATCAAATATCTCACAATTTACTAGCGAACAAAAACAAATGATAATGGCAGATACAGCTTCTGCAATGCGTGTGTTGGAAATTACTAATACAAATGACTCTATTTTGCTTCGAGAAAAAAGCGAAAAGATAATACCAGATACTACAGATATTATTTTGGAAACAATCATTAGCAGAATGTATAAAACTGTAACTGACAGTATCTCGATGGGAGTTGGAATTGCGGCTCCACAGGTTGGTATACTGAAACAAATTATTTGGGTGCAACGCTTTTACAAAGAAGGTATTCCATTTGAAGTCTATCTCAACCCAAAGATCAAACAGTATTCAAAACTAACACAGGAATGCCGCGAGGGATGCTTGTCGATTCCAGACAGAATGGATACGCTTAACTCCCGTGCATATGCTATTTTAATTGAGTATTATACACAAAAAGGTGAATATAAAATTGAAATGGTTGAGGATTTTACAGCCGTTATTTTCCAACACGAAATAGATCACTTAAACGGTATTTTATATACAGACCATCTGCAAGAAGAAATGATGGCAAGCTCACAAAACTAAAATTCCAATTATGAAAATCGATCCATATTTAGAGAAAATAATTCAGGACGAACAACTTGTTGAGATCCTTAACACCATATTCGATGGTATTTACATAACCAATTTGGGTCGAGAAATTGTTTTTTGGAACAAGGGAGCCGAAGAAATTACTGGTTATAAAGCTAAAGAGGTAATGCACAAACGTTGTTCAGCCAACATCCTGAATCACATTGACGAAAACGGGAAGCTACTATGCCAGGCAGAATGTCCATTAACTAACTGTATAAAAAAAGATATAATTGTAAAAGAGAAAGTCTACCCTAAGCACAAAAATGACCATAGATTTCCAGTTTTCACACACGTAGCGCCGCTAAAAAATGAAAATGGAAAAATTGTGGGTGCCATTGAAGTTTTCAGAGATATTACCAAAGAAGAGGACTATAAAATATTGCAGGAAAAGTTCAACACTTTCGTTAAACGATTTATCTCAAAAAATACGTATGATGAAATTGTGAGTCAGGTTACGGAAGGTAAATCAGAGATGAATGAACTCAAGGATCTCACCATTTTATATCTCGACATTGTTGATTTCACTACGATTTCAGAACCTCTTTCACCTAACGAGGTAGCAGACTTGCTTAATAATTTGTTTGGCATTTGCGATGTAATTACTCGTGAATACTATGGAGATATCGATAAATTTATAGGTGACTCCATTATGGCTACATTTATAGATCCAAATGATGCAGTTGGAGCAGCTTTAAAAATTGTTGAAGCATTAAAACATTTCAACAATGACTACACAATGAGAAATAAATCAGAGATTAAACTGCATATTGGCATCAATAGTGGAACAGTAGTGCAGGTAGAAGTGGGCACACAAGACAGAAAAGACTTTACCGTCATTGGGGATGTGGTTAATACTGCTGCACGCATACAAAGTATAGCTGAACCTGATACAGTATTTATCTCTGAAGCGACTCTGGCTCGCCTGGAAAACAAAGATCAATTTGAATTTGCAGGAGATAAAGTACTAAAGGGAAAAAAAGAGAAGGTAAAGGTCTATAAATACAAAGCATAACTAATCAATTTATTACAATTGCCATTTTATTAAAATTGCTATTTTTGTGCATCTAAATTGAGCGCTATGAGACTATTTTTATTATCAGCATGCCTAATGATTTATGGAATTACATTTTCAAATCCATATACAAATTCAAGAGCAAATGAAAACGGATCGCCTCTTTTCTCATTGAATAAGAATAAATATTCAGGCATTCTGGATATTAAGAAAAAATACAAGCCTAAATATGGATTAACAGGGGCATCATTTAGCGCGCATTATATTTTACCTACTGGAAAAATCGGCACCATGATGTCTCAAGATTTGGGAACAGGCGGTGAAGGATTCATATATATTAATAAGCTTTATTTCGGATTTGGCATTAGTGTCACTGACCTTGAATTACAAAAAGACATGGACGTAAACATTGAGAATGGAATTCTAAAATTAAAAAATGATGCCCGTTTTCTACATTCACTGATATATGGGAGATTTGGATATTCTGCCTACTTTAAGAAAAAAATAAAAATCACTCCTTATTATCAATTTGGTTATTCTGGATTAGACTGCACCAATTATACAATTGAAGAAGACAAAGAAATAATCAACCTATATGATGTATTCTCAACCGGAATTGGTGTTAAAGCTTTATTCATTGCATTTAACCTGGAAGACCTCAACTTATATAATGCACGAGTCCCCACTACATTCGGATTTTTTGCAGATGCCGGATTCAGCTTTCAGTTTATCAATAACTCAAATGAGTTTAAAGGCCATACAGGTTATATGCAACTAGGCGTGTTCTTTGGAATTACTCATGTAGATAAATACCGATATTAAAAAGACATAAAACAAATACTTAAAACAATGAAACTTCTTATAACAGGCTTTCTTCTTTTATTTACTTTATCGCTTTTCCCAAATACAATTATTACAGAACCGGAAGAAAAAAAAACAAGAGCAATAACAGTCGATTTTGACTACTCTTTTAAGCCTTTTGAAACACAAAAGAAAAGAACTAAATACTTTCTTCTTGGGTTTTCTGGTGATGCATACCAATCCATAACAACTGAAAACTCTAATGAGAACTTTACTCCTGAATTATCAAATTCAATTGAATTGTTTTTGCAATTTGAACGTTTCTATTACGGTTTATCCTGGGCTACTCAAAACTTTAAAGTAAAAAATGACTTTCTGATTGATGAGTCTGTTAATGAAACAATAATGGAAGGTACTCAATTAGAGTATTCAAGAATTTCATTGGAAACCGGATATTCAGTAATCTTTAAAGAAAAATTTAGAATTATACCATACTATCATTTAGGAATCGGAGATCTATACTCATATGATTACAATACAGGAGGTGACGAAAGTGATAAGGAACTTTATTCAAACTTCACCACAGGAATTGGTTTTAAGGCTCATTATATAATTATTAATACGGAAGATACACGCCGAGTTTTAGGTTTTTATATCCCCTCAACAATTGGAATTGTATTTGATGCCGGTTACAACTATCAATTTACAAATTCAAGCATACCATTAAAAGGCAACATGGGATATGTCAGCCTCGGTTTATTTTTTGGGGCAGCTGTTGACAATTACAGATGGTAATTTATATTCCTCTCACCTTTTTCAGCTGCTTGATAAACCCTTTTTCGAGGAAACTATTCTCGTCTAACTGACACATGCGTTCATACATAGGTTTAGTGACAGTAAATGCCATAATATCAGGTGGTAAATATTGACGCATTGCCATATCAGTGGCTCCAATAATTGCCTGTGGTTTATCTAAATCATCAAACAACGAAACAGATAACATACAACCAGAGCCAAATGGCGCTATTACAGGCGTAGGATCGTATTTAGTGGCATAATACTGAGCTCCAATCATAAGCATGCTAAGCTGATCGGGGTTAACCAAAAAAGTAATGGTTTTTGCAAATTCATAGACCTCATCTTTTAATGGACCATAAAGGATAAATTCATGCTCAGGTGTATATTCATGTGATTCTCGAATCCAATCGTCCATCAACGCATGATTAGCTTTCAGTCCCTCCTCATCGGCCAAAAAACTCACAAACTCTTCATGAGATCTTAATGGTTGATTAAATAGATGCATTGAGGCTCCTCCGCATCCATAGTTTTCTTTCGTTAGTATTACTGTTTTACCTTCGAGCCATTTTTTATAGAATGCAAACATGCACGCGCGACCCTGTTTATTAGGTGTTATAGTTGGCTCAAAAGATTTTGTTTCAGGAGCATCGTAAAAAGCAATTAAGGGAAGTTGAATTTGCGTCTTTTCGAGCAAAAAGGTGGGATTAAGATTCATGATGTTAGAAATTATTTTCCAGTAAGATAATGAGAATAATTGGGAAATAAAATGATGTGGTAACCGAAAATTATTTGAGTACAAAAATACTCACCAGACTAAGACGCAATACATAGCGCTCACCTTCAGGACATTACACTGCGATCAAATCGAAAAAATATAATTGACAACAAATAACATTAGGTCACATCTCTAATGTTTTCTATTTTTAGAGTCTGGTAACCAATCACAAATGGAAATGTATATACTTATTGGAATCGTTTTAGTTATAATTTTCGTGTTCATATATAGCTACAACACAATTGTGCAAAGAAAAAATGAAGTAGAAAATGCCTATGGATCAATTGATGTAATGCTCAAAAAACGGTTCGATCTATTACCCAACCTCATTGAGCTCACAAAAGAATATATGGGGCACGAAAAAGAAATACTGACTCAAATCACTGAGCTTAGAAGCAGTTTGGGAAATAATCAATCCACCAATGAAAAAATAAAAAAACACAATGAGCTTCAAAAGAATGCAGGAACTATTTTAGTCAATATGGAACAATATCCTGAACTCCGTTCAAACCAGAATTTTATTATGCTTCATAAAACATGGAACACTACTGAGGAGCAGCTATCAGCTTCCAGAAGATATTTTAATTCGGCCGTTACGAGGTATAACAATAGCATCGAAGTTTTTCCAAATAATATAGTTGCCGCCATGTTTAACTTCTACAAAAGATATGTATTTGAGGTAGGTGAAGAGATTCAGAATATTCATGCTAAAGATGTATTCTCAAATTAATTATGGCACAGCAGTACGATTTTGATTCATTCTATGAAACCTATCTGGCTCAAAACCTCGATGAACTTGAAAAAAGACGAAAAAAGAAAATAAAGTGTTTTAGAATAGTTCTACTATATAGCCTTCCGGGATATTTAATTGCCTTTTACACGATTGCTATTGTGTCAGACAGAATCATTTTCATGTTTGGAGTGTTTCTGGCGCTTGGATTTACATTGGTATCCTTTACTCAATTAAAAACCTATATGGCGCAGGTTAAACCGCTTTATAAAAAGGTTGTAATTACACCAATACTTAAATACTTATACGAAGATATTGACTATAGGCCTTTTCAAAAAATATCCGGTAAAGTGCTGAATGAAAGCCTACTTATAAAAAAGAAAGTGCAAAAAACAAAAGGTGATGATTTTGTGCGTTGCAGAATAGGTCAAACCCATATTATGTTTTCAGAAGTTGAAGGCTATGCAGGAAGTAATGAAAAGATGATCTATGCGGGCATATTTATTTCAGCCACATTTAATAAAACATTTAAAACCAAAACAATTGTTTTGCCTAGTTCTTTTCGAACACATTTACACAAAATTAAGCTTGAGCTAGGTACTAAAATGCATCATCCTCAGCATATTAAGCTTGAAGATCCGAATTTTAATAAAGAATATATTGTAATTGGTGAAGATCAGGTCGAATCAAGATATTTACTATCTACAACTTTAATGGAAAGAATGCGCGATTACCAAAATCATTTTAAAGGAAAAGTGGCTTTCTCATTTATCAATAACAGAATATATATTTCTATTCCAGTGAAAAAGAACATGTTTGAAGCCCGATTATTCGTTCCTATAAATGATAAATCATACATTAAATACAATTATGACTATTTTAAACTGCTTCTGGATGTGGTTGAAGAATTGGACCTAAACAATAGAATTTGGCTGTAGCAAAAATAAGAAAGTTAGGTTATAATAGACTTTTCGCATATTACATTCCGTTTTAAAAATAGAATAACCTTTTAATAAGATCAGCTATGAGATTTACATTAATTATTTTAACATTTTTCTTCGTAGGGCAAATTCAAGCACAGGAATTTAAATTTGAGGCTCCTAATTATAAAAAAATTAAAAAAGCCACATCCAAAAAATCATCAGAGTTCTATTATCCAAACCTACTTGATCGATTTGAATCATACGATACTAGTCTTAACAATGATGATTATCGGCATTTATACTACGGATATCTATTTCAGGATGGATTTGAAGCCTATTGGTCGTCACCGGTTGATAAACAGCTCAATACTTATTACAGGAGTCAATCCATTAACGAAGAAGACTACGATACTATAATTTCACTGATTAATGTATCGTTGGCTGATTTTCCGTTCGACTTGCGCAACATGAATTTTAAGGCCTTCCTTTATCATAAAAAAGGTGATGATGCTATGGCAAATAACATTATGCGGCAATACAATGCCATTATCGACGCTATGCTTTCGAGCGGAGATGGAAAAACATGTGAAAGTGGAATTCATGTAATATCTGTAAGCCACGAATACCTTTTGCTAAGCATTTTCGAATTACAAATGACTCAACAATCTCTTATTGGAGACTGTGATTATATGGAATTGGCTCCGGGTAATCATACTGTGAAAGGTATTTATTTCAATGTGAGTAAAATTCTGGAAGCACAAAGTTCCCTTTTTAAATAAACATTTGCTTCTGTAAAGAGCATAATCAGGTCATTCATGGCTATTTATTTGAATGTGAATACTTCAATTTAGCTTTATACATGCTTCATTTCTAGTGGCTCCACATGTATCGTTGCAGTGATATTCAACTCATCTTTAATACACTTTTCAATTCTTGTAGCAATAGAATGTGCATTAGTTACATCCATAGAGCCATCTAGCTTAATATGAAAAGTGAGCTCCTGATATCTTACATAGTTATGGATATGAAAATGATGTGGATAAACATCTTCATGATGCTGATCATCGATAATCTTTTTTATCTTTCCAACTAACTCATCACTTGGCTTTTCGCCTAAAATCTTACTTATAGCTCCTTTAATAATCTCATAAGCTGTATAAAATAACATGATAGCAATAATAGCTCCGAGTAAACTATCAATCCACCAGAATTTATCTGTGAAGAAAATACCTATCAAAACCACCACAGAAGATAAAGCATCTGTTCTATGATGCCACCCATCTGCCTTAACAGACAAGTTACCAGTTTTCTTACCAATATAAAAAGCAAACTGAGCTAAGCCTTCTTTCATAACTATAGAAGCAATAGTTACAACAATAGCTAATGTTCCAAAATTTGCAGATTCCTTATTTTGAAAATGAAGGATAGAATCTTTCAAAAAATCATAAGCTATTAAGCCCAATAGAAATGCAATAAAAATGGCAGCAATTTGTTCCCAGCGTCCATGTCCAAAAGGATGGTTTTTATCGGGTTCTTTCGAAGATAATTTTACCCCAAAAATTACAATAACTGAACTCACAGAATCAGACAAAGTATGCCACGCATCAGCCGTAAGAGCTATTGAACCAGATACAATTCCTGCCCAAAGTTTTAGCCCAAACAGAGCTGTATTGACAATTATAGATACAAAACCTTCGATATATCCTGCTCTGTTTCTATCCATGATTATTCTTTTTTTTGGCTACTAAAAATGACATTGGAAATTTATCTTTAATAACTTCTTGTTTAATTATTTCGAAGTCTTGTTCTTCTACAAAAGTACTAAATTGTAACACAGACCAACGACTTTCAACTTTAAATCCACTTAAACTGGTTAAATATGAAAGCATAAGGGTTTTAAAATTCTCCCCATGACAATAGGTAGGTAAAATTAGTTTTCCACCATGTACTAATAACCTTTCAGCTTCTGTTAGAACATCTGCAGGATAAGGAAACAAATGAAAAACATTGGAAGCAATTATTATATCAAACGACTCATTATCGTATTCGATTTCTGTAGCACAGTTTACCTTAAATTCAATATTATTAAAGGCAGTTTTGGCCAGTTTATTATTGGCTACTTCTATCATTTTGGGTGAATAATCAATCCCTTTTAATTCGTGAACCTTATCAGCTAAAGCAAAAGCTACCAAACCCGTACCGGTTCCTATTTCCAAAACTTTTGAGCTCGCAGTCAATTCCTGCCCCATTAATTCAAGTGACTGATCATAGGTTTTTTGTGCATATTTTGAAATAAACCCATCATACCGGCCGGCTAATGAGTCCCAAAACTTATATGTTGAATTCTTTCCCATGCTTACAATTTAGTTAGACTAGACTAATCATGCGTTTAAATTTCCTATTCTAATGCCTTAATTGCTTTATTTAAAAGTACAATTAAAATATCTTTCTCTGAATCAGTTAAATCTTTAGTTAGCAATAATGCAAATCGTTTGTGCACATCTACATGTATATGAGCGGCTTTATCACCTTTGTCAGTCAAATGCACATGTGCAGAACGACGATCATTATCTGACTTTACTTTTTTGATAAATCCGTTATCTTCAAGCCTGTCAAGCATTACAGAAGTGGAAGCTTTCGTTATTTTCAACTTCTCGGTCAACTCTGATAATGTAGGATTTTCCATGGAATGTATTAGCTCAATACAATGCAATTGTTTTGCCGTCAACCCCTTTAAATCAGTATTTTGCTTTTCCTGCTCCTCCAGTTGCTCACTTTTACTAAGTATGATATTTAATAACTCCTCAATATTATGCATAACTAAATTTTGCTCAAAAATAATAAATTAGTTTGATCTATCAAACTAATTTGAAGCAAAATAAAAAATATTTAAAGGAATTTGTATTTAAAGGTAGCAGTAATTAAATTCTAATGAATAGAAACATCCTGAATTAGAATGCTCTTAAAACCCAATTTAGAGCTATAAATAATAATTATGCTGGATGGTAATATTTTAAAGATTATTATGAAAACTATTTTTATCAGACAATATTCTTCTGAGTTTTATTAACCCCACACTTTTAATTTGCCTGATTCTTTCACTTGTCATATTTTGCAATTGGGCCACTTCTCTCAAACTATGAACAGGATAATTATTTAAACCAAAAAGGAGGCTCATAATATCGGCTTCTCTAGTCGAAAGTTTCTTTAATGCTCGAGCCAAATCAATTTTAAGTGATTCCGAAACAAGACAACTATCTGGAGAGGGTAGGTTATCTGTTTCTACAAACTCATAAAGGTTAGTATCACCCTCAATATCAGAAAACAATGGTTTATCAAAAGATACCGAGCGGTTCTTAATTTTATCATTTTCAAAAATCTGATTTTCCTTAATTTCAAGGAAATCAGCTATTTCACTAACAGATGGATCTCTTTCGTATTTTTGTTGTAAAAGAATAGTTGCTTTAGATATTTTTTTCATAACTGCTAGCCGGTTTAAGGGTAAGCGAACTACTCGAGTGTGCTCAGAAAGGGCCTGCATTATTGATTGTCGTATCCACCAAACAGCATAAGATATAAACTTAAAACCCCGGGTTTCATCGTATAGTTTTGCGGCTTTAAGTAACCCTACATTACCCTCGTTTATTAAATCTGAAAATGACAAACCTTGATTTTGATACTGTTTGGCAACAGAAATAACAAATCGAAGATTAGCCTCAACAAGTTTTTTTAACGCTTGTTCATCACCGTTATGAATTCTGACAGACAACTCAACTTCCTCTTCCACACTAATCAATTTATACTTGCTAACTTCTTGCAAATAAAGATTTACCGAATTTTCATCACGATGTGTAATTTGTTGGGTAATCTTAAGTTGTCGCATTTTGAGGGATTTTTGGGGACTATTATATCAAATATCTATAGGGTATTTGGGAGATTTAAATCTATAATACCCTAACCATAAAATACCAATACCCGTTCTTTATTTGTATAAAAAGAACGGGCATATGGCTATATCTACAATTTTGATTGAAATCAAAATCGACTATTTCACGTTATAGGCTTCTTCTCCTTTGCTACCTTGTTTAATATCAAAAGTAACTTCTTGCCCCTCAGATAAACCTTTATATGAATCATCTAAACCAGAACGATGTACAAAAACATCTTTTCTACCTTCAATTTCGATAAAACCAAATCCTTTGGTTTCATTGTACCATTTAACTTTACCTTCACTCATAGCTTAATATCTTGAATTGTTAGTTGACTGGCGTTTTTCGCGTGCTACATTAACAACCATTTCACGGTTCTCGTATGTTGCTCCATTCAATTCGTTAATTGCTTTTTCAGCAGCTGTAGAATCATCCATGGTTACAAAACCAAATCCTTTACTACGACCGCTCATTTTGTCTGTTATTACTTTTGAATCTGTTACAGATCCATAATCTTCGAAAACGTCTTTAAGATCGTTTCCATCAACCTTATAATCAAGGTTGCCTACATAAATATTCATATTAAAAAAAATTACAGCTCATCTATTTTTTTGAGCCTGATTACTAATGTGCAAGTCTTTTTAGAGTGGAAAAACCGAATACAGATTTATCTTTTCTTAAATATATTGCTCTTTTGAAAAAGGATAAAAAATGTATTAGTTAGAAAGGAAAGGTAAATACTTCTCTTATGATCAATTTCGTTGCAAATATAACACAATTTATGCCACAAACTACATAAAATGAATTTATTATTCTTATTTACAGCTTCTTCAAAGCCTCTTCAACGCTTTCAACAAATAAAATATGCCCCAACTTATTACTTTCTCTGATAAAATCCCTAAGACTTTTGCTAGTATAATTAGAAAAATCACCTACAATTGCCAGTTTTTGTCTGTAATTTGAAAACTTTTGCAGTACTTCTCCAGCAAGTTTTGTTTTTAGTTCAAAAAAGTCGGGGTGAAAGTGCGATTTTTGCATAATCAACTTATCGGTTCCCTGGTAATTGGCATTTCCAAGAATATCTACAAATTCATCCACTTCGGCATATACTTCATCTGATTGCAATTCAGCAATATTACCAGTTGGGGTTTGATATATTTTAAAATCCATAACTACTCATTTTAAGTATAGTTACAATTTTTCGTTTGATAAAGCTATTCCTTCCAGAATGGGACAATTGCATACCTTTTTTCAACTAATCCAGAATCTTTCAAATATTCAAGCTTTACTTCTATCATATGCTTGCCTCTTTTTAGATGAACAATATCCAACATAGCTTCCAGCCCAGTTTCTCCTCTATTTGAGTGTGTTGAAAAAAGCGTAGGAGCACATGCAACCAGAGAATCATCTAAATAGATATTATAGAAATCTGTAAGACATTTTAATGCGGTCTCAGGATCTTCTTCTTTTTCTCTATAACCATATCCAATATGCAAACTACCAAGGCCAACAGAAAACTTTAAATCTGATTTTAACTCTTCAGTTTTGGTTGGTTTAAACTCAGGAAATCTCTTTTTAATTGTACTATTATGTTCCGGATTGTACCTTATGAAAAGCGGCAGGAATGATTCATTAGTAATTTTTGAAGGGATGCTTACTTTTTCAATTACATCTGATCGATTTCGTAAATTATCATAGTAGTTTGCAGAAATATAATATTGATCGTCATTTTCATCGAAATAAATACCATGATCCATATATAGCGATGGAACTAACATTAAAGCAAGAAGGTAACCACCTAGAACCAACGCAATACGCCCTCTGGAATAACGACTCATAAGGTTGTAGTAAATTACTCGATATAAAAACGCAAGCGTAATCCAACCATAAAAAACATAAATTGGATAGTAAATGCGTGATAATCTCTTGCTCTTCTTAATTAGCCCAAGTGAAAGAAAATCAAACAAGTAGACTAATCCCGTTATGATTATAAGGATAAGTATTCCGGAAGCTATAAATGAGAAAATATCTGCCAAACCACCCGACATATACTGAATTATCATATTGGCTCCTCCAAGCACGGCAAGTAAAAAAACCATATAAATTGCCAATGCGAGTAGCATAAAAATGATCAAAAAAGCAAAGGCAAAAACAAGGCTTGATATATTATCGATAAAAACTACCAGTTTATCGAGATTACCAACCCTGAGCTTTAACTTCTCAGTAAAAAAGGAGGAATACTTTAGCTTATCGAAATCTGTTTTTGGGGCTACAGAGCCTAATCCTACAATTCCGACCCAGAACCCTCGCATAAGCAAATGAAGCGTAAGGTTTATAATCAAGGCTCCCAATGAAAGTATAAGAATATTCATAAATATGGAAACCATCGTTGATGAAGGAAGTGAACTATTTAGAAACAAATCAATTTCTTCGGTTTTTTCAGTAATGAACCCAATTGCCTTATATAAAAGCAAAATAGAAAACCCAGAAACAAGCAACTCCAGCTCCCAGCTCTCTTGCTGCAAACGCTGCAGCCACTTATTTTTATCGGTTATAGGTTCATCGGAACCTTTTCGGCGTGAAAACATAACAGTAATTTTTGGGCAATTTAATGCATTTGGCGTTGTTTTGCAATATTGAACAAAATCAAAACGAACCAACACTTTGATAACTACAATAAAACAGACTTATAAACGTCAACTTTTTGTTGAAATGTCATCATCATGAAAGCAGGTGATGGAGAAGGTAAAGCAATTAACTCTACATTTTCAGATATTCGAAAATGCTTTTGAAACTCTTTCATTACGCCTTTGCCTGTAAATAAAAGCTGCTTAATAGGATTGTCGCTAATAATTTTTTCTAAATGAGGATTATATGTTTTATTGATCAAGTTACTATCAAGATTGCTGTTTTTGGAACGCTCACAGCTTTGAATAATATCAGCCAGTCCAATTTTATGAGTAGCAAGTAAGTTTTGTTTAGCCTTTTTAGTGGGTAATTGGGTTTCAAAAACAGCTTCCATAATAGGCCAAAACTGATTTCGCCTTGCACCATATGACCAGCTTTCATCAGTTGGATTACGAGTATTTTCTTTTCCCGGAAAACTTCCAACAATGAGCCTCTGGCAATCTTTGGGAATAAATGGAGGAAATGGATGGTACTCTATCATATACACTACATTTATTATTCAAAGTTACATAAATCAAAAAAGAGGCACCCTAAAGTGCCTCTTTCAAAATAAACTAAAGTCAGATTTATTGAACAATTATTCTTTGTGGTTTTGGCTGACCATCTACTCGAATAATATAAATACCTGGACTTAAATCTTGTATTGAAATTAAACTTTCTACTTCAGTAAGTTCTGTAATAATTTCTGCTTTACCGCTGATTTGATAAATTACAGCTTTCGTTGCATTTTCCAAATCTGGCACAGCTATTTTTATCATACCACCACTTACCGGGTTTGGATAAACATTAAATGTAAGTTCTTCTTCTAACATTTGTCCACCAAACATCATTGTAGTGCCTCCTGTTGAAGCAGACACCT
>PKTE01000128.1 GCA_002869335.1 Salinivirgaceae bacterium
CGGTGAGAAATCTTTTGCCTGAGTATCAATTTCAATATCTTCATCGCCCTTAGCTGGAGACTCTAATACATCTCTTACTTTTGCCAACCACTCATCTTGTTTCGAAGCGCCACCGGATTCTTTATATTTCCAATGCGCAGCCTGCCCTTTTTCGGCGTCATCGTCCATGCGGCGGGTTCTGATTTGCACTTCTACCCATTTATCATCCAAGCCTTGCACCGTTGTATGCAATGATTCATAACCACTTGACTTTGGTGCCGAAATCCAATCTCGTAAACGCTTCGGGTTAGGTCTGTAAAGATTGGAAACTATAGAATAGGCATTCCAACAAATAGCCTTCTCTTGCTCTCTAGCCACTTCATCCAAAATAATTCGGATAGCAAAAAAGTCATAAACCTCCTCAAAATCTACATTTTGCTTTTCCATCTTCCGCCAAATGGAGTATACCGACTTTACACGACCTTTCATTTCATATTTTACTCCAATTTCATCCAGTCCTTCTTTGATAGGCTTTGTGAAATCCGCAATATATCGATCTAATGAGGCACTATTTTTTTCAATTTGACGAAGAATATTCTTGTAAGCACCGGGATGCGTCATTTGTAACCAAAACTCCTCCATCTCGGTCTTCACTTGGTACAGTCCTAATCTGTGTGCAATTGGAGCATATAAAGCGCCAATTTCCACAGCCAATGAGCGCTGCTTTTCTGCATCAAAGTTTCCGATATTACGCATATTTTGCAATCGGTCAGCCAACTTAAGCAAAATGATGCGCACATCAGTTACAATATTCAGAATCAGGTTAATATAATTCTGATCCTGAAGCGTAATATTTTGTGTATATAAACCAGAAATTTTATGCAAACCACGCATAATTTCCAGCACTTTATCTCCAAATTTATCCGCTAATTCGGTTTCATTGAACGATTTAAAATCATATAGGTCATGTAATAAAGCTGCTATAATGGAATTACGAGCCATACCTAACTCTTCAGCTGCAGTTATGGCAACAGCTAATGGGTGAATAAAATAGGGTTCACCAGATTTACGCAATTCTTTGCCATATATTTGTTCGCCAAACTTAATTGCTAATTCAATATCGGTATATGCCTCTTGCGATAATTTTTCTTCGGCTATTTTAAGCAACTCATTTTTAAGTGCATGTTCTTTTGCTTGATATTTTTCGTCCATAAGCCTGCTTCACAATAATTTTCAAATCTTAATAAATGATTCTATGGCATCGGCCACACCACATTCCTCATTACTTTTCACTACAGGAAACTTTTCTAACAAATCCGGATGTGCATTAGAAACCACTCTGGGATGGCCAACAGCTTCTAAAAAATCTATATCATTATAATCATTCCCAATTCCTAACATACGCTCCAATGGAATATCATATTGTTCATGAATGTAATTTAACCCCCATGCTTTACTCACATGTTTTGGAAACACTTCAATCCACATAGCTTCGCCATTTAATGGCGAGGTAGTCCTTACAAGTTTAACGTCTCCCAATTCATTGACTAATTGTGCATATTTAAGCGTATCAGTTTCAATAATTGCCAGTAACTGACAGGCATTTTCTATTGGAAGTTTACTTTCGTGGAATGGTTCTCCAAAATCCGGGTAATGGTTTACATACTCATACAAATGTGAATGTTCAGTATCTTTTACATGATAATAAAACTTGTAATTATTTGGAATAGGTTGATGAACAGTAAAATCAAATCCTTCTTGCATAAAGCGCTGAATTACCCCATCAGTATGCCGCCATTCCAAACCTTCAGCGCGAATAATTTCTTTTTTCTGCCAATCGTAAATACCACTACCTGTAGAAAATATTAGATAGTCCAATGGAAAATCATCATGCAATACATCTCTTGAAATTTTCAAATTACGACCCGTTGCAGCAATTCTCTTTATACCGAGTTCTCCTAACTTCACAAAAGCATCATAATCGCGCTTTTGTACTCTTTTATCATCCGTCAACAAGGTACCATCCAGGTCCGTAACAACCGCACCAATATTTTGAACATTCATACCAATCCATCTTTAAGAAATTAACGTTTAATAAATCTTGTTGTTCATTAGGTAATTTTTGACATAATCGTCAATACCATCCTCTAATGAATAAAATGGCTTATCGTAACCTATACTATGAAGCTTACTCATATTAGCTTCAGTAAAATATTGGTATTTATCACGAATATCTTCTGGTGTTGGTATAAATGAGATATTAGGTTCTAACCCCATCGCCTTAAAAGTATTTGTAGCCAAATCAAGGAAAGTACGGCCCTTGCCAGTTCCTACATTATAAATACCACTATTTTTGCGATGATTCATAAGGAAATACATAATTTCAGAAAGGTCTTTCACATACACAAAATCACGCGTTTGTCCTCCATCCGGATAGTCAGGATGGTGCGATTTGAATAACTTCATTGCACCTGTTTCCTTAATTTGATTGAATGTATGCAAAATCACAGACGCCATGCGTCCTTTATGCCATTCGTTTGGTCCATAGACATTAAAAAACTTCAATCCTGCCCAGAAAAAAGGTTGTTTTTCCTGTTCCAAAGCCCATTTATCGAAGTCATTTTTAGATTCACCGTATAAGTTTAACGGATGAAGTTTATTTACCACATCATGATTATCATTGTAACCCAGCTCTCCCATTCCATATGTGGCTGCACTTGAAGCATAAACCAAAGGAATGCCATACGCCACACATTTCTCCCATACTGTTTTACTGTAGTTCAAATTAAGTTCATCATAAACCTCTTTCGGAAATCCTGTAGTTGCTGATCGAGCTCCCATATGAAAAATGAACTGCACAAGCTTTTGATTTTCGTCGAGCCATTCAAAAAAGCGCATGCGATCTACACGTTGCGAAATCTGTTTATTATCCAGATTTTTATTCTTCTCTTCTCTTGAAAATTCATCAACTACAACTATATCCTTGAATCCCTCATCATTCAGTTTGCGAACCATATTGCTACCAATCATTCCGGCAGCTCCTGTAACTACTATCATAATCTGTGATTTTTTACAAAAATAGCATTTTTACATGAGGTAAACGAATCATAAAAAAGTGAAACATCTTTTTAACTAAAAATTCACAGTATTGATGTATTTATCTTGATTTTCGGAAGACAAATAAAATGAACCACTTAAAGGGCTATGCATAATCAACAATAAATATTACTTTTGCCCGAAACTTTAAATTTTAAGATCGATGGGATTACAGTGTGGAATTGTTGGACTACCAAATGTAGGAAAATCAACACTTTTCAATTGTTTGTCAAATGCCAGAGCGCAATCGGCAAACTATCCATTTTGCACAATTGAACCAAATGTGGGTGTGATAAACGTGCCAGAAGAACGTTTAATTGAACTGGAAAGAATTGACAAACCGGAAAGAGTTGTTCCTGCTACTATGGAATTTGTGGATATTGCAGGTTTGGTTAAAGGTGCCAGCAAAGGAGAAGGTCTTGGAAATAAATTCCTTGCAAATATTCGTGAAACAGATGCTATATTGCATATCCTTCGCTGTTTCGAAGACGATAATATCACCCACGTTGATGGGTCAATTAACCCGGTGCGTGATAAAGAAACCATTGATATTGAATTGCAGTTGAAAGACTTAGAAACTGTCGAATCAAGAATAGAAAAAACAGCTAAACGCGCCAAGGCAGGGAACGATAAAGAAGCTACAAAATTATTGGAAATACTAGACAAATATAAAAAGGCTTTAGAAAGTGGTCAGGCTGGTCGTGTAGTGGAATTGGACGATAATGAAAAGCTTTTAGTAAAAGATTTACACCTGCTCACAACAAAACCTGTACTTTACGTTTGTAATGTAAAAGATACTGAGTTAGAAAGTGGCAACCAGCATGTAGAGGCTGTAAAAGAAGCAGTTAAAGACGAAAACGCAGAAGTATTAATGATTGCTGCAGCTGCTGAAGCGGACATTGCAGAATTAGAAGATTACGAAGAGCGTAAAATGTTTCTCGAAGATATGGGCCTAGAAGAACCAGGTGTAAATAAGCTAATTAAAGCTGCTTATCGTCTTCTCAATCTTGAAACATTCTTCACAACCGGGAAAGATGAAGCACGTGCCTGGACATTCAAAAAAGGATCGAAAGCACCTCAAACAGCAGGTGTAATTCATACCGATTTTGAAAAAGGATTTATCAAAGCTGAGGTTATCAAATATGATGATTATGTAACGCTTGGTTCAGAAGCTGCTTGTCGCGAAGCCGGAAAAATAGCCATTGAAGGGAAAGAATACGTGGTGCAGGATGGCGATATTATTCATTTCAGATTTAACGTTTAATTTCTATGATTTACCGAAATCCATTTATACTGTTTTTTCTTTTTCTAACTATTTTTATTTCTCAATCTGTGGCTCAAAATATGCCACGTGTACCGGGCGATAAACCCAAGTTAATTGTAATTGCAGTTATTGATCAAATGCGATTTGATTACATGTATAGGTTTAGCGATCAGTTTACTAACGATGGGTTTAAAAAATTAACAAACGAAGGAACTGTATTTAAAAATGCTACCCATAATTATTTACTTACTCAAAGTATACCAGGCTATGTAACCATCATGTCAGGTGCAGAGCCGGCAAATCATGGCGTAGTTTCAGACCAATGGATTTCAAGGGTTAATAATCAAATGATCAAAGCTGGATTAGACCCTAAAGTTGAAGCAATTGATGCTAAAGGAGACAATCTTAACTTTTCCCCGAGACATCTGCGTACATCATTTTTCACAGATGAACTTAATCTAAGCAATCAAAGTCGCTCAAAAATCTATTCAATAGCATTAGACGGTGATGTAGCCGCAATGGCTGGAGGTCATTCCGCTGATGGTGTTTTCTGGTTTGATCATGCCAGCGGAAAATGGATTACTTCAACTTTCTACAGAGATAGTTTGCCTAGCTGGGTAAGAAAGTTCAATGAAAAAAAATTGGCAGATATCTATCTTGATAGAAAATGGATGCCGCTTGAGCCTGAAAAAGAGGTTGCAGATACTGGTAAATTCACCATTAAAGGTTTCATGCACGATTTGATAAACATTAAAAAACTTACCAACAATTATCGTGTAATAAAAAGAACTCCATTTGGCAACACACTCACTAAAGATTTTGCCATCGCAAGCATTGTAAATGACTCATTAGGATACGATAACTACACAGATGTATTAGTGGTAGGGTTCAATGCACCTGGACACATCAATCAAAAGCATGGCCCAATGTCCGATGAAATTGCCGACACTTATCATCGTTTAGATAGAGATATTGCCCATTTTCTCTCATTCTTAGACGCAGAAATTGGGAAAGAGAAGGTTTTATTTTTACTTACTGCTGACAGAGGAACAGGTTATGCACCAGATTATTTAGAAGCTAACGGTGTTCCTTCCGGAGAATTTGATCACAAACAAATGATTGCCGTATTAAAAAGCTATTTAAACGTAGTATACGGTAAAGGTGAATGGATTCAAAACTATAGCGCAAAGCAAATATATTTGAATCATCAATTAGTGGAAGACGCAAAGGTTGATTTATATGAGATGCAAGAACGCATTGCACGTTTCGTAGTCCAATTCTCAGGAATTTCAGACGCTATGCCAGCATCAATTATGCAAAAAAGCAGCTTTGTTTCTGGCACAAATTATTTGATGCAAAACAGCTATCACCGTCAACGCTCAGGTGATGTTATCATCAATTTAGAACCGGGTTGGATAGAAAAAACCGACAAAAAAGTACTTCAAAACTCTGGATATAATTACGATGTACACGGGACGCTGATTTGTTATGGTTGGAAAATGCCACGACTTACTATTTATAGTGATGTAAAAACCAGCGATATAGCAGTTACATTATCAGAATTTTTAGAGATTGCACCACAAAACGGAAGTACAGGAGATGTTATCCAAGAGCTGCTCGGGCGGTAATCAATTCTGAGATAAACTCGGGATCTTTCTCAATAGCATTACCTACAACAACAAGATTTGCTCCAGCTTTCCATGCATTTTCAGCTTGTTCAGGAGTTCGTATTCCGCCACCCACAATTATAGGCAAATCTACACTTTGAACTACTTTTGAAATCAATGAAGTAGGTACAGGATGGCTAGCGCCACTTCCAGCCTCCAAATAAAGCTGTTTCATACCAATCATTTCACCAGCTTGAGCTGTGGCCACTGCAATATCATTTTTTGCAGCCGGTATAGGCATACTGTTGCTCATGTATTGAACTGAAGAAGGCTGACCTCCATCTATTAGTATATAACCTGTAGAAACAACAGTAATACCTATTCTTTTCAACTGTGGAGCAGCCATCACATGGTGTCCAATTAAAAACTCAGGATTTCGACCTGAAATTAGACTAAGTAACATAAATGCATCTGCATATTCACTAATTTGAAATGCATTCCCGGGGAAAATTATAACAGGCTTATCTGTTTGTTTTTTTAATTCAAGAATAGCTGACTCAAATTCAGACATGAGTAAACTTCCACCCACAAGAAAATAATCAACTAGGTTTGCACCTGGTATAGTAAACAAGTTTTCGATTTGTTTCATTTGAACGCTGTCGGGATCAACCAATAAAGCTAGCTTTCTACTTTTCTTATTTAAACTACCTATGTGCATAACAATTCTTTTCTGTATCTAAAACACAGGTAAGCACCTGGTCATCAATATATTCAAACAACACCTCATGATTTGTATGAGCCTTTTTGCTTACTATTTCAGAATGAATTTTTCTTTTATCATGATTTTCAATTTCCTCGATGAGCAATTGAGTGGCAAAATCAACACCTTCAATTCTAAGCAATTTAAACAAACTTTCTTTTGCAGACCAAAGTAAAGTGGCATCTTTTGCAGGTGACTCTTCTCCTATAAGCTTCATCTCAATATCATTTAAAAATTTCCCTGCAACTTTAAGTGCCTTAGATTCAATACTCTCTATGTCAACACCACAAGGATATTTGCTATGCATTAAACTTACAAAACGCTTTGAATGAGAAACCGAAATATAAGTCTCCTCTCCCTCCAAATATGGTGCACCAGAATCAGTGTAATAGATTTGACGAGTTTTCCATACCTTCTTTAGCATAATCCTGACCGCTAAAAACTCACATTGCCGCTTTACATTTTTTATGGATTCTAACTGCGCTTTTTCAGACAAATTTAGTTCAGCCCATGGCAGCAGATCAATCGGAGACTCTGTAAGCTCCCACAACTGAATTGCTGTATCAGCATTTAACCATATTTGCTTATAAAAAGGCATTATTTCCAGCTTAGTGTTTCAATAATGTGTTCAATATCTTTCCGCATAAATCGCACCAAAGGAGCTAATGAGTCTTTATTAGGAGAGGCATTAAAATATAATGCTCCTCTCAAAAAATGGTTTGCAGAATCAGTTGCGATAAATTGCAAATTAGATGCTGCATCACCTTTTATTTCATACAATATCCCGTAAACTCTTCGTTCTGGATTCATAAATACTTGTTCAGTAATAGCATCAGCTTTTACCGTATGCCCATACACTAACTCATGGGCATCCTCAACCAAAACGCCAAAATTATTGTCAATTGGTTTATAACTTAAATGGATAGTTGCCTTACAAGGTTTTACATGAATATTTTTCCAACAGTGCTCAGAACGTTCGCGGCTAATCATTTCTGAATATGTGCCTATTTCAAATGAATATGGACAATCATCCTCAAATAGTTGATAAGTATGTTCAGGCAAATCAAAACGAATATATCCTTTAGGCTTTGGGATTACGTCTCCTCCACAACCGTAAAAAATAACAGCAATTAATACGATACTAAAAATTTTATTTAGCATCTTTTTGTTGATCTTCATGCAAAATAACTTTTACTTTTTTAATCCTTCTATGATCAGCAGCTTCAATTTGTAAAGTAAAACGAGGATATTCAAACTTTTCGTATACATTCGGAATTTCTTCTGACTGTTCCAAAATAAATCCGGCTATTGTATCTGCATTTGATCCCTCAAATAAATCACCTGTATATTCAATTGATTTGCAAAAATCATTGATAGAGATTTTACCTTCAAATAAGAATGTAGTGTCATTAACTCTTACAAAATCTGTTCGCTGCTCATCAAATTCATCAGAAATATCTCCAACAATCTCTTCCAGAATATCTTCTAAAGTAACAATACCTGAAGTTCCACCATATTCATCTACGACAATTGCCAAATGAATCTTTTTTTCTTGCAACTCACCGAGCAAATCGTTAATCTTTTTATTCTCAGGCACAAAATAAGGTGGTCGCACTAAACTCTGCCAACTAAAATTTGTCGTTTTATTGAGGTGAGGTAATAAATCCTTTATGTAAAGTACGCCTTTCACATCATCAAATGTCCTCTGATAAATTGGTATGCGACTAAAACCGCTGTCCATAATTTGATTTAACATTGACTGAAAGTTCGATTTAATATCTACCGCAATAACGTCAACTCGGGGCTTCATAATCTCGCTTACTTCTGTATTTGTAAATTCTACAATACCCTTGAGCATTTCCTTTTCATCATCAAGATCTTCTTCTGTAAGCTCCAGAGCATTACTAAGGTCATCAATAGAAATATCCTGCTTCTTTTTAACTTTCTTATCAACTACTGAGGTTGAAAGGATTAAGAAACTACTCACAGGTGCAAAGATTTTACTTAAGAAAAATAAAGGCAAGGCCATAAACCTGGCAAAACCTAAGTAATTATGAGTGGCATAAACTTTAGGTATGATTTCACCAAAAAGTAAAAGTAAAAACGTAATTAATACAACCTGTATTACAAATCCCCAAACCGGAGATAGAGAAAATTTGACCAGTTCAAGAGTCAAATAAGAGGATAAGATTACAATTCCTACATTGACAAAATTATTTGCCACAAGAATTGTCCCCAACAACTTTTTTGGTTCTTCAATCAACTTAATAATTACCCTGGAAACCCTTGATTTACTGTGCTTAAGATTATCAATATTATTGGGTTTCAAAGAAAAAAAAGCAACTTCGGAACCTGAAATAAGGGCCGAAGTTGCTATTAAAACAATTAATATTATCAAGCCAATTGTAGTTCCAGTTGTAAACGGATAAAATTTAATATAAAAATTAGAATTTAATAGTATCGAATACGGTTCTGTTTCCAACGTTCAATTGGTTTAAGTTAAACTAAAATGGCAAGTCCTCATCTGCCGGACTTGATTCGTAAGCTGCACCACTATCCTGAACAGACTGCTGAGCCTGATCACTAGATGAATTATCATCAGCACCTTTACGACCTAACATTTGCAAATTGTCACCTACAATTTCAGTGATATAGCGGTCATTACCATCTTTATCCTGATATTTTCGGGTTTGAATTCTTCCTTCAATATACAATTGCGTACCTTTTTTCACATAATCTTCAACGACTTTAGCCAAACCTCTCCAAACAACAACGTTGTGCCATTCAGTTCTTTCGGCTTTTTCGCCACTTTTTGTTTTAAATCTTTCTGATGTTGCCAAGGGAAACTTAGCAAAAGAAAGATCATTTTCTAAATGCTTTACTTCGGGGTCCTTCCCTACATTTCCTACTAAAATTACTTTGTTTACTGACATAGTTTTTATGTTTTTGTTAAAAAATCCGTACAAAGTTATAGGAATTTTTCATCCATACTCAAAAAAATATCAGTTAATCTGGAAACTGCCTTATCACTTATAGTATTTAAATTAGTATCTAATTTAATTTTTTTCGGCATTGATGTTAAATCCATTATTATGAACTTTGCATATATGCGCTGGTGAGTTAAAACATGTTTTATAGGATCAGAAAAACTCACCTTCTTAATAGACTCAGAGTTTACTCCCCATCTCTTAATCGCCAACCCAATCAGATCCTCACCATCCATCTCTTTTTCAGATTCATACAAAGGAAATTCATTTAATCCTTTCCAAATATCATTTCCGGTTCGCTCCAATAAAGCAGTTTTACCATTATACTTAAAAATAAAATAATTAAAATATCGGTTGCGAACTTTAACTTTTCTAATTTTCACAGGTAATTTATGTTGACTCCCGCTTTTATAAGATATACAAAATGCAGCAACAGGACAGACAGCACAATCTGGTTTTTTAGGCAAACAAACTGTAGCCCCAAGCTCCATTACAGCCTGATTGAAGTCTCCCGGACTTTTTAAATCAATTAACTGCTTCGCTTCATGCTCAATTTTTTTTAATGTATCAGGTTGGTCAATTGGAGTATCAATTTCAAACAAACGAGAAAAAACGCGCTTAGCATTACCATCAATTGCAGGAACTGCTTCATTAAAAGCAATCGAAGCTATAGCTGCAGCAGTATAAGGTCCAACACCAGGAAGTTTTATTAATGCTTTATAATTATCAGGAAATTTACCTTCTAAATCATCGACAATAAATTTTGCAGCTTTATGCAAATTCCTGGCTCGCGAGTAATAACCAAGTCCCTGCCAAAGTTTTAATACTTCCTGTTGATTTGCTTTTGCCAGATCGTATACAGTTGGAAAAGCCTCTAAGAACCTCACATAATAACCCATTCCCTGATTTACACGTGTCTGTTGAAGAATTATTTCAGACAACCATACATTATAAGGTATAGGATCATCGCGCCATGGTAAATTTCTTTTGTTTATATGAAACCAATTAATTAAAAATTGAGAAAATTGCATCATGGCACGAAAATAGTATAAAAAAGGGAGCAAAACTGCTGCAAAAAATACTTTTTCAAAAAGTTAGAAAAAATTTACGCCAGTATCTTTCTTATTTTGAAATGAAAAATATATATTTGCAGTCCGTTTCGAAGAGAATTGATAATTAATTGATAATAAAAACGTTTTAGTAATGACGAAAGCAGATATCGTAAACGAAATCTCAAAAAACACAGGAATTGAGAAAGTAACCGTTCAAAAAACGGTAGAAGCAATGATGGAAACTGTTAAAAGTTCCTTAGAAAAAGGTAATAATGTTTATCTAAGAGGCTTTGGAAGCTTTGTAGTTAAAAAACGTGCTCAAAAAACCGCACGTAACATTTCTAAACAAACGACAATTATAATTCCTGAGCATTATATACCGTCGTTCAAGCCATCAAAAAGCTTCGTAACTAAGGTGAAAGATAATGTGAAGGTTAAATAGAAAATTGAGAAGTTATGCCAAGCGGAAAAAAGAAAAAACGCCACAAGATGGCAACTCATAAGCGTAAGAAGCGTTTAAGAAAAAACAGACATAAGAAGAAGAAATAATTTTATCTTCTTGAAAATTTCACTAGAACCTAAAGAACGTCTGTTCTTTAGGTTCTTAGTTTACACCAAAATCCAAAATATTTTTAGTGGAAAATAAGGAGTTAGTAGTAGATGTCTCGAGCAGCGAGATTTCAATTGCGTTGCTGGAAGATAAAAAACTGGTCGAATTAAACAGAGAATCTGCAAATAATCAGTTCTCGGTTGGAGATGTATATCTAGCCCGGGTCAAAAAGATTATGCCTGGATTAAATGCAGCCTTTGTTGATGTGGGTCACAAAAGAGATGCTTTTTTGCATTATCTGGATTTAGGACCTCAATTTAGATCACTTGCAAAATATGTACAAATTGCTTTGCAATCAAAACCTCTACCTCCATTAAGCCGCTTTAAAAGAGAAAAGGACATAGATAAAAATGGCAAAATTAGCGATGTACTTAAGGGTGGACAACAAATTATAGTTCAAATTGCTAAGGAACCAATATCTACAAAAGGCCCCAGATTAACAAGTGAAATATCAATAGCCGGTAGAAATCTTGTATTAATGCCTTTTTCTGATAAAGTTTCCATTTCTCAAAAAATCAACAACTCAGATGAAAAAGTTCGTCTGAAAAATTTACTTACATCAATTCGTCCCAAGAATTACGGTATAATTGTGCGCACCATGGCAGAAAAGCAAAAAGTTGCTGAGTTGGATGCCGAATTACGTGAACTAGTTGAAAAATGGGAAAAATCCATCTTTAAACTGCGTAAAGCCAGACCACCTAAGATGGTTTTAGGTGAAGTAAGCAGAACAACTGCTATTCTTAGGGATATTTTGAATGATTCGTTCAATCATATTTATGTAAATGATCAGACAGTTTACAGTGAAATCAAAAATTACATTGGAAACATTTCTCCTGATCAACAAAAAATTGTAAAGCTATACTCTGGCAAAACATCCATTTTTGATCAATATGCCATAACCAAGCAGATTAAAACTAACTTCGGACGTACAGTTCCGATGAAAAAAGGAGCTTACCTGGTTATTGAGCATACTGAAGCACTGCATTCTATCGATGTTAACTCTGGAAACAGAAATAAAGATGCATCCAATCAAGAAGAAAACGCCATAGATGTAAATATGGTTGCAGCAGAAGAAATAGCAAGGCAATTAAGACTTCGCGATATGGGTGGAATTGTTGTAGTTGATTTCATTGACATGCAAAAAAACGAGAACAAGCAAAAATTGCATGATTATATGAAGCAACTCATGACAAAAGATCGTGCAAAACATCATATTTTGCCTCTCAGCAAGTTTGGGTTAATGCAGATTACTCGTCAAAGGGTTCGTCCGGAAACAAATATAAGTACCATTGAAACTTGTCCTACGTGTAAAGGAACTGGCGAAGTTCAGCCACCTGTGCTTATTATCGATGAAATACATGATAAAATAAGATACGGACGTATTAAGAAACCAAAAGGGAAAATTGAATTGCGCGTACATCCATTTTTACATGCATATTTAACTAAAGGATTTTTTAGTAAAAAAATGCAATGGAAGCTAAAATACAATAATAAGCTGACAATCAATCCAGACCAATCTTACACCTACCTTGAATATAACTTTTTCGATCGTAAAGGAAATATGCTAAATATGTAATTGCATGGTTTTTGTTGTAACATGAAACTGTTTCACAACATATAAACTATGAAATATCAAACTATTTAGCTATGAAAAGACACTTAAGTAAGTTGCTCATAATAGCAGCTTTCCTACTTCCGCTATCTGTTTTTGCTCAGGTGTTAGAACCTGTCAAGTGGTCGTTCAGTAAAAAACAACTGGATGATAATACCTATGAATTGTTTTTCAAAGCTTCCATTGAGGAAAACTGGCATGTATATGACCTTAGACTACCCGAAGGAAATATATCGTTGCCCACCGTTTTCCGTTTCGAGATCAAAGGAGAAGCTGAGCTTATGGATTCGATCATAAGACACTCTGAGGTATTAGAAGAAATGGATGAATTAGCCGGTGTAATGACTCGTTATTATGCTAAAGAAGCTATTTTTTCACAAAAAGTTAAAATTACGAACCCTACAGATACAATCAATGCCTATGTAGAATACATGGTTTGCGACGATGAGCAATGTCTTCCCCCTACGGAAGAAGAACATGTTTATACATTTGAGCCAGAAAAAAAAGCAAGCTCTGATAAAGACACTACGCTATTTTGGTTTTTCCTCGTAGCTTTCGGTGGAGGTTTATTGGCCATCTTTACACCTTGTGTTTTTCCTATGATACCAATGACAGTATCATTTTTTATGCACTCAGGTGAAAGTAAAGCAAAATCAAAGTTTCAGGCTACCGTTTTTGGTTTATCCATAATTGGTATTTATGTAATATTAGGAACACTCGCAGCTATTATTTTTGGACCTGCATTTGCTAATTTCCTAAGTACTCACTGGATTCCTAACGTACTATTCTTCATTATATTCTGGTTCTTTGCAGCTTCATTCTTTGGAATGTTTGAACTAACATTACCAAGTTGGATGGCTAATAAATCAGATAAGCAAGCAGACAAAGGTGGTGTTGGAGGTGCATTTTTTATGGCGCTTACACTTGTGATAGTTTCATTTTCATGTACTGCCCCTATTGTTGGATATATTTTAGTTGAATCGGCAGGTGGCCAAATTCTAAAACCAATTATTGGTATGCTAGGTTTTGCATTAGCTTTTGCATTACCATTCAGCTTTTTTGCATTCTTCCCACGCTACCTCAATAAAATGCCAAAATCAGGTGGTTGGCTTAACTCGGTTAAAGTTGTATTAGGTTTTATCGAATTAGCATTAGGTTTAAAATTCCTTTCTGTAGCAGATATGACTTACGGATGGGGATTACTAGATCGTGAGATATACATTGCACTTTGGATTGTAATTTTCACACTAATGGGAATCTACCTACTTGGAAAAATTAAATTTGCGCATGACTCAGATGTAAAGCATATTAGCGTACCTAGACTTTTATTAGTAATTGCCACATTTACTTTTGTTGTTTATCTCATTCCAGGAATGTGGGGAGCGCCATTAAAAGGTCTATCAGGTTACTTGCCTCCAATGAAAACTCATGATTTTGAGGTTAACAGAATCGTAAGAGATAATGTTAAATTGTACGCAAACCAGATTATTGAATCAAATAATAAAATGCAACAAAGTAATGGAGGTAATATGTTTGGCAATGTTGGTTTCACACCATCATCAGATGAACAATGTGAAGAGCCAAAGCATGCTGATAAACTTGAATTACCTCACGGACTGGAGGGTTATTTCGATTATGAACAGGGACTTAAATGTGCCAGAGCTAAAAACAAACCTGTATTCATTGACTTTACCGGTCATGGCTGTGTAAACTGTCGTGAAATGGAAGCCAATGTTTGGTCAGATCCTCGCGTTTTAAAAATATTACGTGACGAATATGTAGTTATAGCATTATATGTTGATGATAAGCGAGACTTACCTAAAGAAGATTGGTATACAAGCGAATATGATGGAAAAGTTAAAAAGACCATTGGAGCAAAATATGCCGATTTCCAAATAACACGTTTCAACGTAAATGCTCAACCATATTACGTACTTTTAGATCATGATGGTAAAACGCTAACTGAACCAAGAGCATACGATCTTGATGTTCAAGCATTTATTGATTTCCTAGAAAAGGGAGTTAAAAACTTCCATAAAAAATAACGTTAATTTATTTAATTAAAATGAGATGCGTCAGTGTGAACACTGATGCATCTCATTTTTTTTATATATAACTTTATTAAACATTTTGTGGAAAAAATAGCAAACTTTATTAGCTTTGTTTATCTATTAGATTAAAATAACTGTTTCAATTTGAAAAAGTTTTTTGCCATAATTATTCTTAGCATCTTTCTGATTCCCTTCTCATATGGAAATCAAAAAGTTCATTTGTGGATACTGGAAGACAGCATGCATATCTATCAACCTGAGGATATTATTAAGCAGTTTCCTGCAAGATTCAACCCCTTAGAAGATTACAATTTAAACTTTGGTCTTACAAAAAATGAATATTGGATTATTGCAGATATTGAGAATGATAGTGATTTTAAATTTAATGGAATATTAGTTGTTGAATTTGCTTTAATTAAACATCTTAAACTTTTTCAAGTAAACGGACTTACATATAAAAACATTGAAGAACGCAAAAGCTCAAACTCTCATATTTTTGACATTAGTGTTCCTCAGAATGCAAAAAAACAGTTTCTTCTGCACGTTTCGGGAAATGGAACTCCATTAATTGTGCCCATTAAAATAAATTCGTATGACGAAATGCTTTTTCAGGAGCTAGCCAACACATTCAGGCTTGGTAGTTTCTATGGAATTATATTTTTCTTATTCTTCATTATTCTTCTGGTAAATATATTCCAACGAAATCGTTTTTTACGCTTTTTATTGTTTTATACAACAATCACAATATTGTTCTTTGTGTTTAGGGACAGCCTGCTTAACAGATTAGGAATAATTACAGATTCGACTATTGAATTCACACTTTATCTTTCAATGCTACCACTGTTGATTCCTATATTTGAACAATCGATTAAGCGATATTTTAAAGAACTTGACTTAACATATTCCAATAAGAGGAAAGTAAAAGCATTACATCTTACATCTGCATTACTTATTTTGATTCTATTCTCCGGCTTATTTCCAGCAAATATTAACTTCATTATTGCTTATAGTTATGTATTAATCTCGATACCAATAATCTTATCTACACTTCTTTACAAGAATATTCTCACTAGATTTACAACCACAAGTATTGTAAGTGCATTAACAATATTATTTGTGGGTTTTACAATCGATTTTCTGCATAAAATCGGTATCATTCCAAATAGCTTTTTTTCAATTCAGATATTAAAAATCACATACCTTGTTCATTCAATAGTCTTTTTATTAGGTGTGTTTGAAAAACATAAGGTCCTCAATAAAAAAGCGAAACTGTTTAATATTCAATTAGCTGACCTGGTAAAAGAAAAAACGGCTGAAATAAATCAGCAAAATGAAGAATTGAAAGTTCAAACAGAACAACTGTTCACACAAAAAGAAGAACTAGAATCGCAAAAAGAAGAACTCCAAACGCAAAAAGAGATTCTTGAAGATCAAAATAAAAAACTCGAAAAACTTGATTTAGCAGCATCCAATACAGAAAATGTTATCTATATTTTCAATCCACAAGGAAAACTACTTTGGTTTAATGCCTCATTTTCAAGTCAATTAGGAATGTCATATAGTGAATATATGGATACAAAGTCAGAATTTGATATTCGAGATTTGAGCCATTACGAAAATATTAATGCTGTATTGGAAAAAGTTTTAAAAGATGAAGTTTCAGTTACCTATGAATCAAAACTTACAAAAGAAGACAAAACACATTGGTTTCAAACAACCTTAACACCTGTCAAAAACGAGAATAAGATTAAATACATTGTAGCTATTGATTCAGATATTTCTCGTTTAAAATCATACGAAGAACAGATAATTCATCAACAAAAAGAGTTTGAAGAACAAAAGAACATAGCTATTTCTAAACGTAAAGAAGTTGAACTACAGCAACGTGAGATTACAGATAGCTTAAATTACGCAAAACGCATTCAGACTGCCATATTACCTTCTGGTAAAAGCATTAGCCGTTTTTTTCCTGAAAGTTTTGTGCTCTTCATGCCTCGTGATATTGTTAGTGGTGACTTCTATTGGTTTCACCGAATTGAGGACAAATATATTTATGTTGTAATTGATTGTACAGGTCATGGTGTTCCGGGTGCATTTATGTCTATAATTGGCACATACTTATTAAATAATATTATTATACAAAATGGGGAAACCAGACCAGGTGAAATCTTAAAACAACTCAATAGAAAACTAAAAATATCACTAAAAAATACTGACTCTAAAGAGCAAACCAACGATGGAATGGACGTTGCTTTAGTTGTTGTAGATAAAGCAATGGACACCTTAAGTTTTGCAGGAGCTCTCAGACCACTATTTTTATTTCAGAATAACCAATTTATTGAACAAAAAGGAGATAAAATACCTATTACCAGTGCTATTGCTGGAAATACAATGGCAAACTTCAACGAATACACCTACCCAATTAAAGAGGGTGATTCTTTCTACTTATTCTCTGATGGAATTGTGGATCAATTTGGAGGACCAAAGAGTAAGAAGTTCCTAACCAAAAGATTAAAGCAAGTGATTTTCGATTCTCAAATGTATAAAATGGAAGAACAAAAAAGAATCATTCAAAAATCTATAATAGACTGGAAAGGGAAAAACCAACAAGTTGATGATATTCTATTAGTTGGAGTTAAAATATAACAACTACTCTGTTATTGACCTTTTCGAAAATTTTTCATGGTATTCATTCACCATCATTAACGCAGCTGAGCCATACCAGGGCTTAAGCTCCATTGAGAGTGTGTTGGCTTTTATTGCCGGATCTGTTTCAGTTAAAGCTTTGGCCTCCTCCACAGAGGTAACATTAAAAATATAAATGCCACGCAACTCTCCTCTATCCAAAAATGGTCCAGCTACAACTAATTTACCTTCCTTAGCCATTCGTTGAATATTTTCTAGATGTGCTTTTTGAAGAGCTGTGGCTCTCTCTTTAGAAATTGTATCATTTGTTCCTCGCTTTAGAAATGCCATTACGTATTGTTTCATACCATAATCATCAGCTCCATATTTTTGAGCCATAATAGAGTCATAACCATTTTCTGATATAACGTTAGATTTATTCTGCACTTGTTTGCTACATGCTGACAATAGTGCAATACTTATAATTACAATTAGCAATCTCATAATTTCTATTTTTCTTGTTCAACAAAATTCTTAAAATCAACTAAATATTTCATGGATTGCTTTTTAAATGCACCAGGCATAAACCAG
>PKTE01000266.1:0-230 GCA_002869335.1 Salinivirgaceae bacterium
TATAATATTCTAGGGACTTTTCATAATTCCCCATATTCTTATAAATCATGGCTACATTATTCATTATTGCAGCAATTTTCGATTTATCACCCACTATTTCCCTATAGCCCAATGCGCTTAAGAAATAGTCTAGTGCATGATCGTATTCACCTTGCGTATAATAGACTCCACCAATATAGTTCAGACAGTTACTAATTCTAATTTCATCCCCTAAGGATTGATAAATCTCA
>PKTE01000266.1:243-18445 GCA_002869335.1 Salinivirgaceae bacterium
AGTGCATGATCGTATTCACCTTGCGTATAATAGACTCCACCAATATAGTTCAGACAGTTACTAATTCTAATTTCATCCCCTAAGGATTGATAAATCTCAAGTGCTTCAATATAATATTCAAGAGCTGTTTCAGATAGTTCAAGCTCTTTGTAAATACTTCCCACATTAAGGAGAGAGCTCGCTATAATAAATTGATCACCAACTTGCCGTCTAATAACAAGTGCCTTTTGAAAATTTTCAATACTATTTGCATAATTCCCCATTTGGCGGTAAATACCACCCAAATCATTTAATGATGAAGCAATAAATTTTAAGTCATTAATCTGCTGTCGCATCTCAAGTGCCTTCTTAAACTCGGCAATTCCTTGCTCATAATTTTGCTGACGGGCATATGACCTTGCTATATTAGTTATTGAATTTGAAGCATCTGCACTATCATTAAGCTCCAGTCTTAATTTTAAAGATTTCTCGTAATAGCTGCGAGCAAGTGCACTATTATTTAATTGTAGATGCACATTCCCAATCAAATTAAAGGTAGTTGCAACCCATTTTTGCTCATTTATTTCTCTAAATATTACAAGTGCTTTTTGATGATAATAGAGCGCAGAATCAAGCTGGGCTAAGTTTTTATAGATTGTACCAAGATTATTAAATGTTTTTCCTACTTCAAGAGCTACTCCAAGCTTTTGATATACTTTTAAGGCCTCCTGAAAGCTTTTAGATGATTTACTGAACTGATTAAACTTCCAATAAAGTGCTCCTAACTTTTTATTCATTGAAGCATAGTAATTAGCTCTTGTATAAGGGCTAGCATATTTACCTACTTCTTTATAGGCAGCAACAGATTCATCAAAAAGATTTAGCACTTTATAGGCATCACCTAAATGAAGATTAAATTCAATAATGGAAGCTGTATCAGCTGCATTATTGGCCAATTTTAGTCCATAATTTGCAATTTTAAGCGAAGTATCAGGTTGTTCTGTGTGCTCCTTTAGGAAATCAAGATAATAGTCAACCTTTTGTTTATAAATAGTCGTATCAGTCTGTGATTTTGAACTTAAACCGAAAAACAACAATATGATTATCAATAGAAATCCTTTATTCATATTTTCGAATTAGTTCTTCAATTTTATCTATTACCACAACCTCAGAGGAAAGTATTTTATCTATGCATTCCGTAATTTTTTCTGATTGGATTGCCCCTTTCAAATTCTCCTCCACATATAGAGCATTTGATCGCAAACCTGTGGCACCAAGATATGCAAATGAATTCTTCAAAGAATGAGCGCAACTTCGAATCTTATCAATATTTGTTTCATCAAGTGCTGTCTTTAAACTTGCATATTGTTTTGGTAAAGAATTTTTATACAAATTGAGTAAATTCAGAAGCTTTTCAGGCTTATTTTGATATAATTTTATAATAAGATTTAAATCTAAAACTAGTTTATCTTCTGCTGAATCATCCTCCTTTTTCAAATCAATTCCCTCACCAGCAAGCACTTTTTTGAGTACCTCTCTGTCAATTGGCTTTTTGAGCACAAGAGAAGCCCCTGGCGACATTTTTTTGATCTCGTTAATATCGTCCATTCCAGAAATTGCAATAATCTTTGTTGAAGGGCTGAATTTTGCTGATTCTTTCAATTCACAAAAAAGCTTTTCGTCAGAAAGGCCTGGCATCATAATATCTGAAAAGATAAAATGAAACGACTGCTTTTTAAGCATCTCGAGTGCTTTCTCTCCACTTTCTGCTCTAACAACTTTGACATCGCCAAGAATCATATCGATTAACTCACTTAGATATATTTGGCTCACTCGATCATCGTCTATAATAAGTATACTTAGTTTATTTTTCATAATATTTAAATCACTAGACACATTCAACAATTGTGCTTTCTCATGACTTTATTTCGATCAAATTACAACAAAAAAACGTGATAATCAAATCTCTAACCCTATAACTAAAACGTCGTCAATTTGTTTGTTTTCGCCGCGCCAGCTTTCAAAATAACCTTCTAATTTTTCTTTTTGTTCTTTCAACTCAAATTTAGATGTCTCAACTAAAAGATTTTTGAAGTTTTTAGACATTAGTTTACGGCCCTTTTTACCTCCAAACTGATCCATATAACCGTCTGAAAACATGTATAACTTATCACCCTTCTGAATTTTAACTTCATGATTTTTAAAACTCTCCTCGTCATACATATGCACTCCAATTGGCATGCGGTCGCCATCATAGCTAGTCATCTCATTATTACGAACCAATATCAAAGGATTGTTTGCTCCGGCAAAATGTAAAGTAAGGTTTTCTCGGTCGAGCATAATCATAGCTAAGTCCATCCCATCACTATTTGACTCACTTACATTAGTTTGATGTAAATTTTGTTTCACTTTATTTCGCAGTACATCTAGCATTTGGGAGGCATTCTCCAGGTTCTCCATGGCCATAATTTCATTTAACATTGAAATACCCAACATACTCATAAAGGCTCCGGGAACTCCATGGCCAGTACAATCTGCAGCTACAATTACTGTATATTGTTTATAATTTTTAAAATAATAAAAATCGCCGCTAACAACATCGCGTGGTTTAAAGAGTATAAAATGCTGCTTGAGTAAACTTTCCATTTGGTTTTCAGGAGGCAATAATGCATTTTGGATTCTACTGGCGTACAATATACTATCAGTAATCTTTGTCTTTTGATCAGCAATCATATCACGCTGTTCTGTTGCCAAATCTCGCTGAGCTTCAATCTCTGCCTTTTGCTCTTCGATCTCATAATTACGAAGTGCCAATAGCCTGTTAGATTTTCGTTTTTGCAAAAATGCTACAATAGCCACTATAATCAATACAATTAAAAGTAGCACCCCTCCCGTTAGGTAATAAATTCTCATCTTTTGCTGTTGAAGCTCAGCATCTTTCTTTTCTACAATACGTTGTCTTTTTTCGGCCTCGAATCTAATTTGCATATCTGCTACGCGCCTAATAGATTCATCCAACTGCATCCTCTTTTCAGCATCATGATATTCCCTATAATAATACAAGGATTTTTTATACAAGCCTGCCTTATCATATATATCAGAGAGCATCAGGCAAGATTCCTTAATCAAATAGTTATCGCTCAATTGCCGTGCTACTTTTTCTGCCTCCAATAGAAACCGTCTTGCCTCTTTTGTACGATCTTGCTCCAATAACACTTGTGCAAGGTTAAATGAACTATATCCGATTCCCTGAGTATGATTTATCTCTTTTCGCAAAGAAAGCGCCTTATTAAGATAACTAAAGGCAGAATCCAATTGCTCGTTTTTCTTATAAAGATTACCAATATTATTATAAATTGCCGCCTCATTCTGCCTGTCTTTCAATTCAATATATAGCTTAAGGCTGCGATAATAATAGATTAATGCTGAATCTGTTTTATTCAAACTTTTGTATGCGAGTGCTACATTATTAAAGCTTCCGGCAATATGGGTTTTATTACCCAACTTTTGCCTTACTTCCAAAGCCTTCAGATAGGTGTCTAACGCCTGGTTAAAATTACCAACAGACCAATAATCACCAGCCAAAATATTGATAGCAATACCAACCATGAGCATATTATCTGTTTGACGATAAATTTCTAATGACTGCTGATGATATTCAACAGCCTTATTTATGTTGCCAATATCTCGATAAATCAATCCAATATTTTTGAGTACTGAGGCTACTTGTGGTTTATTGTTCATAGCCTCATATTTTCGTTGTGCAATCAAGTACTCTTGCAATGCCTTTTGATATTCCTTTGATGCCCAGTAAGTCCCGCCTAAAAGCAATCTTGTATATGCCTCTTTTTTATGCATTTTCAAGACAACATAAATATTAAGTGCTTTTTTATAATATATTACTGCTTTATCAAATGCACTTTGCTCTCTGGCAATTTTACCCATATTAGAATAACTATCTGCAATTTTTACTGAGTCATTCATAGCAAGGCGTATCCCAATTGATTTTTCATACCAAAAGGCTGCACTATCGTATTGATTTAGACGAATATATATACCCCCAAGGTGGTTATAGGTATCTGCCAAACCGCTAGTATCATTAAGTTGCTTATTCAGTTTCAATAATCCTTTCGACATATCCAATGCCTTTTTATACTGAGATAAATCCCTATAGACAAGGGATAAATAATACTGTGATTTGACAAGTCCGACAGTATCATGCAGTCTACCACGAATTTGCAGGGCACTATCGTAATAATTCACAGCATTGTTAAACTTCCCAAAACGCCAATGCAAACTACCCTGATTATCAAAATAGTCACCCTTTTGCACTTCGGTCTCCACATATTTTAGTGCCTCAGCAAAAGATAATTTTGCACTATCGAAATTACCCGCTTCGCGAAAATGCAAGCCAACCTGTGTCCACAGATTGAACTTTTGATCATCATCACTTCGATCAATCACTTTTATAAGGCTATCAATAGGATTTCCAAAAACCGGCAGGAAAATTAAAGATGTAAAGGCGAGAGTGAGAAGTCGTTTAATCATGTATCTGCAATTTTCTCTAAATTTATAAAAAATTACATAACTCTCAACGTATGGATTAGCTCATTTTGAAATAGCAATTTATTAATTGAACTACTTAATGAATATTTGTGCGGAGAATTTAGATTTTAAATATTGGATATATAGCCTTCCTAAATAGAATTGAAAGCTTTTAATATATTTCAAATTCGCTTTTTTGTATTCTTAATAATAGCATTTGCTATGCCATCAGTGAAGGCTATTTTAATGGCATCATCTTTTTGCAATTCGTTTATTGCGGTAATACGTTTCCCTTCTTTGGTAACATACCCATAGCCACTTTGCAATAGTTTCTTAGGATCGTTTTGCAATGCTTTTTCACTTAATATAGCTAACTGGTGATATTTTTCAGTATAAACACGTTTGACTCCGAAAGCAATTTTTGATTCTAACTTATTTAACTCCATTCCTTTTTCAACGAACTGATGCGACAACACATAGCGACTTTTACGATTTAAATCAGTTAGCATTTCCTGCAACTGATTGATATAACCTACAGCTCCATATTGTAATTTCCCGGCATAATGCTGTAATGAATAACGAGCTTCCTTTAAAAGTAGTTGACTGGCACTTTGCACAGACAAATTTAGCTCGCTCAACTTTGCCTTTTGATTATCAAGCAAATGTAATACTCTTCGTTCCAAAGACCGCCCAAGCTCATCAATATTAGTTTCAAATTCTGCAAATTGATCTATTACAAAATTGGCTACAGCAGTTGGTGTTTTAAAGGCTCTCCAGGCTACCATATCTGTTACGGACTCATCTCGCTCATGGCCAATTCCGGTAAGCACAGGTATAGGTGATTGAGTGACCATAAAAGCAATGTCATAATCGTCAAAAGCAGCTAATTCAGCTTTTGCTCCTCCTCCCCTAATAATTAGAATCGCATCAAAATCTTCTTCGCGTTCGAAAACCCTTGTTAAAGCCTCTACCACAGAAACAGAAGTCTGATCTCCTTGCATAGAGGCAGCAAAAAGTTCCCAATGAATGTGATAACCAAATTCATTAAGTTCCAAATGATTTACAAAATCGCCAAAACCTGCTGCAGTTTCCGATGATATAATGGCTAAACGTTGTGGGACATGAACCAAAACTAATTCGCGATTCATATCAAATACCCCTTCTTCCTCGAGGCGACGAATTATTTCTTCACGATGTCTTGCTTGTTCCCCCAATGTATAAGTTGGGTCAATATCTACTACATTCAATGAAAACCCATATAGAACATGATAATTTACCCTAACTTTCACCAATACCTTCATTCCCGCCTCAAGCTCCTGACCAGTTGTGGTCTCAAAATAGCCACTAATAAGTCTATATTGGAATGCCCAAATTGTAGCACGCTGTCGGGCAACAATCTTTTTAGTTAGTTCATCACGTTCGATGAAATCAACATAACAATGGCCTTTAGAATTTAAATTTAGTTCACTTACTTCAGCAATAACCCATAACTCCTCATCGAAACGTTCCTCAATGGTTTCCCGAATTTGTAAATTTAGCTGTGATAATGTAATTCCGTTATATTCCATTAAAACAAGCTAACTTTTTTAGTTTCGTTAAATAACTTGCCATTTAGATTAACCAGAATGATTTGGTTTTCACTTTGTACAAAAGAATGATTTAATCGTATTGGATTTACCGTCATAGGTTGCAGTATTACATTTTGAGCATAAATACTTTTCCCGTTCAAATCATAGATTCTAATCTCAACTGCAGATTCAACTGGGGAATATACTTGTAACGATAACTGATTTCCAATCCTGTAAGCAGACAAAAACTCCGCTCTATCAGGGTCAGACGGTATATTAGAAGAATCATTTAATATACTCATGGCCAAAGCAAAATCAGGAATACCATACCCAATCTGCTGATTACCATCGGGATATAAAGAAGCACTGGCTCTTATGGCTGCTGCAATTTCAGCATTGGTTTTCTCAGGATTTGTTTGCCACAGGCAAGCTGCAGCACCTGCCACAAGTGGACTGCTAAATGAAGTTCCACTTCCATTGTATACCTCCCCTGCTGATAAAAAGGGAGCATTGTCACCGCAAGCAGATACATCAGGTTTATAGGTTTGTTCAGGCAGTCCCACAGAACTAAAACCTGATTTATTACCTTCTATATCAACGGAACCAATGGTTAAAATATCTGGCTGATCAGCTGGCACACTTACATAATACCAATCATCGTTACCTAGATTACCAGCAGAAGTAAAAACTAGAATTCCCTTGTTAAAAGCCATACCGGCAGCGCGACTAATAATTGCTGTATTTCCATCTAAATCGTCATAAGTATGATTTTGGTCTGACCAATCAAAAGTAGTATAACCTAAAGAGGAATTTATAATATCTGCACCCAGACTATCAGCATATTCAGCAGCTGCGACCCAGGCAAATTCTTCTTCAATATACTCCGTTGCACCGGTTTCAGATCGAATTAAAATATATTCAGCATCAGTTGCCACTCCTTTATAGGTATTTCCAAGGTCACCGCACATTATAGAACTCACAGAAGTTCCATGTGTATGCGAACTATATATACTGCTATTTGTAGCTACATTTCTAGTAGCAATTAATCTACCATCTGTATACAAATGCTGAAATTCTTCAGCTACATCAAATCCAGTAAAACCTGCATCTATAACAGCAATTCGCACACCTGCACCTCGGTAACCCAAGTTATGTAAGTTGTCAACATTTATTTGCTCTTGAACCTCTTCATAAGTAGCAGTAGTTGATTTTATTGAATTCATTTCTTCTGCAAACTTATTTTTCAAATCTGCATAAGAAACCTTATTATTCCTTTTAGATACTCCACTTACAAATCCAAAATCTTCGATGGTAAGTATGTCAACTTCGTTAGCTATTACGACTGCAAAATTAAACCAGTTACTTTTATAAATAACCTCAGCACCAGTAGTTTCAATACTATCTAAATAAACTGGGTCAACTGGTAGGTCAGTAGAATCAATTGAGATACCTGCATTCATTCTGCGATCTAATGCCCTTTGCGTAAGGAACTCTTCTGGTGCATCAATACTATATGGTGTTTGATCTTTATCCGTAAAATAAATGACATATTTATTTGGAGCTACCTGGGCTAATGCAGAAAGCTGTAATAACAGAAATAACCAAATTGAAATAAGTTTAATTACTCTCATAGTTGTAAAATCTTTTAACCGAAATGAATTGCCCTGTTTTTATACGCTCTTCAATTGGAAGTGTATAATCATAATTAGGATCGTCAGAAATAATTGCAACCTTTTGCTTACTTAAAAGGCCTTGACCATATGCATAAATGCTCACATCAGTGTATTTGTATATGAGCGTTGAATCCATTTGGTGATGTATTATTAACGTAGAATCATAGGGAAGATTATTTACATATCTGAATTTATCAACACTATAAACCACATTTCGTAAAGTTGTATCAGAGTAGAGATTATATGCATAAGGATTCCATTCTTTGCCCTGAGTGAGTGGAAAAACAAGATCAAGCCACGACATATTCTGCTCAAAACGAATTAACTGTGTGTTGGTTAATTCATACCAGAATACATGATCGACAAGCCAGATTCCATTCTGCAAATTGTATGTAGCACAATAGACTTTATCGATACTATTTTGGCTAACAATACTATCAACAACTGTTTTTTTAACAATTATTGTTGTATCGTAAACATTACTGGGAGAGTCAATCCAAATACTCTGAATACTATCAACCCATTCCTGACCTTCATAAAGTGGAAAATAGTTCTGTGAATCTGAAATAGAAATGGACTCATCGTCTTTGGTGCAAGCAGACAATGCTAAAACAAAACTTATGACAATGAGCTTTATGCGCATAACTTATCGTTTAATACTCAGAATTAGTCCTCCTCCAACAACATCAGGTCCTTCGTAAAAAACAGCAGACTGCCCAGGTGTAATGGCAGAGGCACTGTGATATAATTCTACCTGCAATTTATCACCTTTCGGATAAATTTTCCCTAAAGTCCCTTGATTTCTGTATCGAATTTTGATATTTACCTCTAATCCTTCCTCAGGAATTGAGTCATATTTCATTAAATTAATATTACCCACAGTAAATACTGCTCCTTGAAGGTGTTTCTTTTCACCTAGGACAACTACATTTTTTTCAGCGTCGATCTCAACTACGTATACGGGATATCCCATGGCCACTCCCAATCCTTTTCGCTGCCCAATTGTATAAAATGGATATCCGTTATGCTCACCCACTTTTTGACCATCGACCATTACGAAATCACCTTTCCCAATTTGATTTATTCTATCTGGCACCTCGTCTGTCAAAAAGCGACGATAATCATTATCAGGGATAAAACAAATTTCCTGACTTTCCTTTTTCTCTGACAATTTTATGAAACCACGTTCGGCTGCCATTTTGCGAATTTCACTTTTCTGAAATCCACCCAAAGGGAATAAGGTTCTAGCCAAATCTTCCTGAGCCAAGCCATATAAAAAATAGGTTTGGTCTTTACTCTCGTCTACTCCTTTTGCCAAATAATAGCGATCATTCTCATTAAATACGCGGGCATAATGACCAGTAGCAATATAATCGCAACCTAGCGCATCAGCACGTTCTAATAATTCTCCCCATTTAATATCAGAATTACATACCACACAAGGATTTGGGGTACGTCCACTCAAATATTCATCTACAAAATTCTTGATAATAGTTTCCTTAAAACTATCTCTTAGGTCAAGAATTTCATGTGGATATCCTAATTTTTCTGAAAGGCGCTTGGCCTCCATCATAGAATCAACTGTACAACAGCCTGTCTCTTTGCTTATACAACTATCTTTAACAGAATCATACGTTCGATATGTAACACCATAAACATCGTAGCCCTGCTCACTCAGCAACATACCAGCCACTGAGCTGTCAATTCCTCCACTCATTGCGAGTAACACACGTTTTGTCATACTTTTCAAATAAATAATTCAACTTCAACTAACTGACCCGTGTCACTTTGGTTTCCGTTTTCCACACCTTAACCCACAACAAACATGCTAAATTTTTGTTGGATAGATTTTTATGATTAGTACTTATCGCTGCGGAAAATCTCACTACCCTCATCATAGGGTTCTTTAAATTTTCCTCTATTGCGAAGCAGGTTATCTATTTCTTGTGATTCTTTTCGGTCTAGCTCTTCTTGATTCTCGGCAACACCATTTATATATTTTCGTTGCTCTATAACATTACCCTGTTCATCATATAAATAAAAATCACCATGTTTTAAATCGTTTAGATACGGAACAACAACTTCAACCTGCCCATTTTCATAGTAAGTTTTAAAGGTATCCTGGCGTAAGCCCTCTCTATACACTGCCTCAAACATAGGTTTTCCATTCGCATAAAAGCGTTTCCAAATACCATCTTTCTGGCCATCAGTGTAATGTATATATTGCCACTTTTGACCGTTAGAGTAATAATAGATAAAATCACCGTGATAAACACCCTTTTTAAATGACTCAGTCATCATCAATTCGCCATCTTCGTTGTAATAATTCCAAATGCTATCTTTCTTTTTATTGTAATATCTACCAAAAGAAATTGTATCACCGTTTGGATAAAACAAAACTGTAGATGCAATACTATCTCCATGAAAATATTGACGTGACTTCAAACGTCCTTTTCTATCATATCGTAAGAATAATCCTTTGGGTTGATCATCCACAAAATAACCCTCAAACATTTTCTCCCCACTGTAATGCTTCTTAATCCATTTACCTTGCTTAAGCCCATTAATATCTTTGTAATTCAACAGTGTATCGCCAACCTGTCCCACATTTTGCGCCAATAAACCGGCTGAAATAATACCTAGTAAAAACAATAATACGTATCGCATATTCTTCATTTTTAAATAAAAGTCATAATCAAAACGAAATATTTATCATTCAAATTATCACAAAGATAAATACTTATACAAAAATAAAAGAAAGGTTCGGACTTTCGTTAATGATTAATGGTTAATGTTTAATTACATTAATAGTCGATACCACTTTTTATATTATTTTTTGGCTAATACAAATGTCTAGTAATTAACACATCATGTGAAAGTAAACTAAACTATTTAAATTTACGTTTCTGCCTTGCAAAATAGATTGGTAATTTGTATCCAATCAAAACTTGAAAATTCTGTGTTTTTAATGGATTATCAGTAGTAAAATAACTATAAACCATTTCTGAATAATCAGCCCGGCTCTCTGAATCTACAAGGTTTTCAAAATAACGAGTATAACGTAAATCAAATGTGAGATATCCGCGTCCTAGAAAGTTTTTCCACCTAAATCCGGCACCAGCAGTAAAACCATAATTAAACGTATTACGAGATTGTAACAAATCAAGATCAATGGTTAATGGCTCACGATAAATGTCACCAACGCGATCACGTCTAACGAAGGTTCCATTTGCTGCAATTAAAAAATTAAGGCTAACACCAGCATTGATATATGGACAAAAATCATTTTTCAAAATATTCCATTGAGCTAATAATGGCATTTCAATAGAAGTCAGTTGCTCTTCAAACTCAATAGAGGCATAATTCAATATTAGATCTTCATATTTATATCCTGTTTGATGATAATAAGCTTCATATACCAGACTCACAGCATCAATGATAGGTGTTTCACCGCTAACTCCAAAGCTATATGATAATCCAGGGGTATAAACGCCTTCACTTTCAAGACTATTTAAATCATTATAATTGGTAATATCATAAATATCCATCGATCCACCACCAGCTTTTATTCCCAAAATAAATAATGGACGCGTACGAAAAGTCTCATGAAGATTAGAAAACTCAGTTGGATCAAATTCGGTTATTTCATACTCTGGTTTTACTTTCAAGAGGTTCCCCATTGCTTCAGCTGCTTTTTGGTTCTCATTATAATAAAGATGACAAAGCGTAAGCAATTTGTACGCCCTTACTTTTTCAGCTTTACTAAAACCAGTCTGCAGGCACTTCTGTAATAAGGGTACTACTTTATTAATCTGACCTTTTTCATAAAGTTCTTCGGCTGACTCAAGCTTTTGAGTGCAAGACTCTTGTGAAAACCCGATATAAGGAGTTAAAAATAGAAAGAGTATAATGAATACTTTTAAACTTTGGGTTGAGACTATTCTAAGTTGCTGTTTTTGATGCATGACTTGAAATTCTGAAAAATAAATTAATTGTTTTTTGTTTCTATTGACCCTGAAAAAACCTGTATGGAATCAATCAAAGAATTTTGGGTTTGATCTATCGGAGGATTTTTTTCGCATGTACATTCATAAGTAACATCTTTTGCCACATAATTTTCCCATTCTGCGGGTGTAAAGTTACGATCCAATGCCTTATTTTTACATATCATTTGAGCCATCTTGTCCATATCCAGTAGCCATGTGCGAATAAGATTATCACGACATCCAGCCAATAAATAATTATCGTCCTGACTAAAAGCCACAGACCATACCCAATCATTATGATCGTTAAGTAAGATGGGCGTTGAATAGGGATTACTCAAATTCCAAATTCGAACGGTATGATCCCAACTTGCTGTTGCGAGCCTATTTCCACCATAGCTAAATGCCATTTTATTTACCATTGCATTATGCCCCGGCAACTTGAACTGTTCTTTACCAGTAAATGGATCAAGAATTCTAATCATACCATTAATATCACCCACAGCCAACATATTACCATCATTACTATATTTCACAGAAGTAATATCAGCCTTGCTATCAGAACTATACAAGACTTTCTGATCATGTGATGTTAAATCAATTAATATAACTTCACCATGCGCTCTACCTGCCACCAAATATTTACCTTTAGGTGAAATATCTATCGCATTTACTTTCTTATTTGAACTGGCAATAACAGATGATGTCACAAAATTATATTCCATAATTTGTTTATTGGCTCCAAGATAAATTAGCTTTTGATTATCTGGAGTAAATTTCAAATATTGAATATCCTTTACTGGAATATCAACATTTTGAGCTTCTCCAGGGGCTTGAACATTTACTATTTTCAAGTAGGGATAATTTCCTCCAACAACTACTTTACCTCCGTCGGAACTCACAGTCAGAGCCTTATGAACTTTATTGCGTGATAAAAGTAAAAGCTTTGACCGAAACCCATCTTTTGATTTCTCCCATCGAAATACCTGCCCATCACTTCCGGCAGAAAACATATAATTAGTGTTTTTCAATGTTACTATTTCACGCACATTATCGAAATGTGATTTCGCGCTATTAAATGTATTACCTTCAAGGGTTTTTACAGCATAATACAAGGCACTGTATATATCTGGGTCAGTGGTTTTGCCCCCAAATTTTTTGAATAAATTATACGACTGTCTGGCAGAAAGAGCCTTCAACAATTTATCAGGTTCCTGAAGAGATTTAACGGCCATTGATCTGGCAATTGAGAGCAGCCTCAAACTAGAAGCTTTTTTCTCTTCTTCCAGGGCTTTTTTCCCGGCAATTGTAGCCTGCTCTTTTTGTTCCAGAGCAAACATTCGTTCCTTTTCAGCCAATTCTCTTTGCTTTAAGGCCTCTTGTTTCTGCTCATTGGCCACACGCTGACTTTCAATTGCATTAATCTTTTCTATTTCGGCACGCTTCTTCTGCTTCATAGCCTCTTTGGCACTTTGTTCAGCAATGATGGCTTGCTCAGTAGCTTTCTCTTTTTGTTCATTGGCCAGTTCCTGTTGTTTCTGGGCTTCCTTACGTTGCTCCTGTGCATAAAAGAAAAATGCCATGGCAATGAGAGCCCCAATTCCAAACACTCCGGCAATAACTTTAAAAACCATCAATCGAACTTTTTGCAGTTTCTCTTTCAACCTTTGTTCTTGTAAAAATTTCTTTTCGCTATAGGCTAAAAACTGTATCGTGCGATCATAAGCTACATTATGGCGCATTCCCCATTCACGATTTGGATTGTTTTCAGCTTTCCAGTTTAATGCCAGTTGCAACTCAGGTGATTTTAGAAGAGATCCTTTTCCAAGCTGCTGGAGTTCTGCAGCTTCTGCAATATGCAAATACTCTTTAATTGCCTCATGTTCTTCTTCTAACCAATTAGCCAATACTTCCCAAATACGCATCAAACTCTCATGAGAAATATCTATAATAGTGCGGTCTGAAAGTGCAACATCCATTGAAGGTGTAAGAAGTGTTCTTCCAGGTTTTCTAAAATGTTCTACTATAGCAATTACTTCATTTATATTTGTGTTGGCAATGGCAGCAATCTCTTTAATGCTGGTAGGCCGACGTACACTTCGACCTTCTACCCCTTTTTCAGTAATACTCTTGAACAATCGCTCGCATATCTCTTTTTGTTCTGCACTAAGTTCATTGAATATTTCATTGGCATGCACAGATAAAGCTTTTTCCATTGCCCCAATGGCTTCGTAATTCGTAAAAGCAATGGGTTCATTTCCATATTTATTAAGTTGCCATTGATCCCACGTACGCATCAATGCATGCTGCATGAGAGGAAGCTGATCATGTCTATCTCCAATACTTTTCAGAATTGCATCAACCAGTGACTCTTCAATTTGTGCATTCATTACTTTTATTGGACCCATTATGGCAGCCCGCTTTTCTTCCATCGTCATTTGAGGAATTAAGAACTGGCTATCATTAATCGCTTTTGTAAATGCAGGATATTTAGAACAATCTCCGACAAAATCTGAACGAATAGTGATAATTACATGTACAGGTAAATCTTTATCCCGTATAGCTTTCACAAGAATATCAATAAAGTAGGCCTTTTCTTCAGCTTCATCAGGTCTATCGCCTTCAAAACGAAAAATTTCTTCAAACTGATCAATGTACAGCAAGAGTTTTTTAGAAGTTTTCTCATAAAAACGGGTTGCAATTTTAAAAACATTATCCATTGCATTTTCATCTGTTTTCTCAGATGAATCGACTGATAACTGATGAGCTTTTGACAACTTCTCCAGTGCCATCATCAATCGGATACCCGGCATAGCTCCTGGTCTGAAATTAATGATTTCCCATTTTTGTTTTGATGGGTTATCGTCAGTTTGCATAAGTGGTAAAATTCCACAATTTACAAATGATGATTTTCCAATACCACTATTGCCAACTATACAGACAAAACGATTTGAAAAAAGCTTATCTAAAACTTCTGCTACTTGATTTTCGCGACCAAAAAACAGATGATTTTCATCCATTCGAAATGGCCTTAATCCGGGAAAGGGATTACGCACATCAGCGCGCTCCTTTTGCATTAGGGGTTGCTCCATTGCTAATGAAACTTAAGTTGTTTTCATGATCAAAGACGCAAAGATAATAATCTTAAGAAATAATGAAATGTTTTTCTAATTAAACACTGGAAAAACCCATAGTTTTAGTTTGATCAAAGAAAGAAATGTGTATTGAACGCAGACAGGCACTTAAATATTAACTATTCCTTATGATTTAAAAATTTCAAAATATGTAAATTGCAGTATTAATAACTAAACCTATAATTATGAAAAATCTGCTATTTACACTTCTAATCAGCTCTTTGCTATTTATTTCATGCGATATAGATGAAGACAAAACTTATGATCAAACAGACTTATACGGAACATGGATTCAAATAAATCCAGACCCTGCGGATAGTGGGTTCAATTATATTCATCATACATTTTCAAGTAGCGTGTATGAAAGCTCTTCATATCCTTATGATGTACTCTATAACTATGGATTTACTTACAATTGGGACGACAGCGGTGAAGTCACATGGGAAAATCTACTGGGAATGACCGTTAGGCTTAAGATTCAAACGTTAAATTCCAATACACTCTCATTTAAGAAATATGTAGGGGGGATTTTTGACGATGAATATACTTGTACAAAATTGTATTAATTTAGGTATAAAATATTAAGAACGGATAGAGCTCTGCTTTATCCGTTTTTTTATTTTCCTGTGAACCGTCTTTACACAAAAACAATCGAGAACGTTCATTTAGCCATATACAAACAAATACAATTCATATATTAAATTGCCTTACATCTGATAACCCAAGCTCCATACTCACATCTCAAAACTCAATCCTCAACTCTCGCTACTCTTCGACTGCACTGCAGCGTGTCTTTGCGTATCGTTCCGAGGATCGGGTTGCATAGGCAAGCGGGCCAATTTCTCTACTTCGATGGATGGGTGACCAAATTCCTCAACTACCATACCCATAATCAGATACACACCATTACCAGTAAAAGGATATTGCTTCAACGAATCGGGGAAATGTACTGTATCCACAAAATTGCCCGTATCATCCAAAAAAGTACCAAAGTGCATTACCTCCTTTTTAACAGTCCAAACGTATTTAATGGTGACCAACACAGCAGTCAACTTCACTTTTTTACCCACATATTTAATTAGATTACGAGCTTTCACTTCACCGCGATAACTGGTTTGCAACAAATCAAACCAGGTTAGTGTAACAGGAAAACCAACTAACTCTATCTCGTCGTAAGCGTCTTCTAATTGTGAGGTGCGTAGTTTGGGCAAGCTATAAGTTTTCTCCTCAGGTTCAAAAAGCACCGGAGCAGGTTTTTCTTTACGGGGTTTGTTGTCGAGCAACATGTGTGCTTCCCACAGCAAATCCACTTTATTTCTGCCCGTAAACCGAAAAGCGCCAACGCGAATCAAAATTCGCAACTGCTGAATGCCAATCTGCACTCGTCGGGTAAAGTCAGCCAAGCTTTTAAAGGCTCCACCCTGACTACGTGCTGCTACAATATTTTTGACCACATTCTTCTCCAACTCCTGCACATGAATAAAGCCCATGTAAATGGTTTTGCCCTCAATAGAAGTAATATTGATACTATGATTTACGCATGGGACTTCGATTTTTGCTCCCCAACGACGCGCTTCATTGAAATAGACACTGGTTTTGTAAAAGCCCCCAAAGTTATTAATCACCGCCACCATAAACTCCAGCGGATAATGTGCTTTGAGATACAAACTCTGAAAGCTCTCCACAGCATACGAAGCCGAATGTGCCTTGGAAAACGAATACCCGGCAAACGAAGCAATTTGTCGCCACACTTCTTGTGTGATATGCTCCGGATAACCCCGACTCCGGCAATTGGCAAAAAACTTATTGACAATGGAATTCAACTCATTCTTATGACGCGGTTTCCCACTCATGGTACGTCGTAAAGTGTCGGCATCGGCCAAATCGAGGCCGGCAAAGTGATGACAAACCTTTAGCACATCCTCCTGGTACACCATTACGCCGTAAGTTTCCTCCAGCTGTTCTTTCATTACAGGATGGATATATTCAAAATCACCGGGGTTCTGAAACCGCTTGATGTACTCACGCATCATACCCGATTTAGCCACTCCGGGACGAATAATGGAACTGGCTGCAACCAGCGTCAAGTAATCATCGCAGCGAAGCTTACGTAGCAATCCGCGCATAGCAGGACTTTCGATATAGAAACAGCCGTTGGTTTCACCAATTTTGAGCAGTTGTTTCACTTTCGGATCGTTTTTGAACGTTTCTACCTGATGTGCATCGATTTGCTTTCCCTGATTTTCTCGCACCAAAGTCACGCAATCATTAATATGTCCAATGCCCCGCTGACTCAAAATATCGAGCTTTTCGTAACGTAAATCCTCCGCCACATACATATCCCATTGGGTGGTAGGATAACCTTTAGGTGGCATATCCAAAGCGGTATAATACGTGATAGGTTTTTCAGACACCAAAATCCCCCCTGCATGAATGGATCGTAGGTTTGGAAAATCATTCATTTGACGACCAATTTTCAAGATATGCTTCGTTATTTTATGCTGATTTCGCACATCGCCCGGATCTTTTACCAATAGATCAATTTCTGCTTTGGGCAATCCATGCACCTTACCCAACTCCCGCAAAATAGAGCGTCCCTGAAACGTTGACATAGCGCCCAATAAGGCAGTATGCTCACGCCCATAGCGCTTAAAAATATAGTCTTGTACCTGATCGCGGTCGCGCCACGAATAGTCGATATCAAAATCGGGCGGACTGGTACGTTGGGGATTAATAAACCTTTCAAAATAAAGATTCAGTTCCACCGGATTTACATCGGTGATTTTCAAACTATAAGCCACTAAACTATTGGCTCCACTACCTCGCCCCACATGGTATATACCACGCGTCATAGAGTAATGAATAATGTCCCATGTGATAAGAAAATAAGCAGCAAAACCCAAATTATCGATCACCTCCAACTCCTTCTCCAGGCGTTCTCGCGCATAAGTATCACCATTTCCAAAACGCTCAGCAAATCCCTCCCGCGCCAGTTTTTGCAACAGCAGCTTATCATCGTACCGACTGGAAGAATAAACCTGCTTATTTTTCAGCGAATTAAAATCAATTTGAAAGGTACACTTCAATAATAACTTTTGTGTATTAACCACCAACTCCGGAAAAAACTCATAGGCTTGAGCCAACTGTGCCTCCGTAGGAGCCACCTCATCACCCACAGCCACCATTTCAGGCTTCAGATTCGATAGTAAAATATTGTGATCAATAGCCCGCAAATGCCGATGCAGCTCCATATCTGACCGCGAAGCAAATGTAACCGGATGATACATCACACAACGATTCCGAATGAGCTTATCGCTAAT
>PKTE01000096.1 GCA_002869335.1 Salinivirgaceae bacterium
CAGGTTTTAATCAAAGGAATAGGCATTGCCTCACCGCCAATTACAAAATAACGGATACGTTCAAGATTAACAGTTCTAAACTTCTCTGAAGTCTCCATCATTTTTAGCATGGTTGGCACTCCCCAGAAAATGGTATGTTCATCTTTTTCCATTTGTTCCAACACAGCATCTGCATCAAAATTACGCATGAGCAAAGTATATGCACCATGCAATACAAAGGTTGCAAGTAAAACATTCCAGCTTCCGGTATGAAAAGGTGGCGCGCAATTGATAGCACGGTCACTTGATGTAATATCTAATCTTATTTCAGTATTTAAACTATTCCAAAACAACATTTTATGGGTATACATAGCTCCCTTGGGAAAAGCTGTAGTTCCTGAAGTATAAATTAAAAATATTGGATGATCCTCATCGAATGGCTCTGTTAAACTAAAAGATGCATATTCTCCATTCTCAAAATCTTTCAATAAATTAGAAAGCTTGTCCATTTCCAACTTATGAGTAACTTTTTCAAACTGTGGCGCATTTTTAATTTTTTCGGCAAACTGATCCTCCCAAATCACCAAAGCCGGATCGCTATCGGTAAGCATAAAATCCAATTCTCTGGATGTTAACCTATAATTAAGCGGCACAAGGGTGATTCCTGATTTTTGCGCCACAGAAAACAGCACCATATATTCCAAATTATTCTCAGAAAGCACAGCTACCCTGTCTCCCATTTTAAGTCCTAACTCCTCGAAAAAATATGCTGATGTTGCATTTGCAAGATTATTTACCTGTCCATAAGTCAACTCGTGCTGCGATTCATACTCTTTAAATGCAACTTTATCAGGATTATAAACATTCCACTTTTTGAACCAATCGAAATGTGTCATTGTATTTTCTTTAATTTTCTTGAAATTTCTTTTTTGTTGCTTGATGCACAATTACACCAACCAATGTACTCACAATAATAGCAGTAGATGCAGCAATAGCTGGATTTCTAACTACTCCTGTGAGGTATTTGGTGAAAAAACCAAAATTCAAATTATATTCAGCCACTAAAGCCGGCAATAGGTAATATACGCTAAAATGCACAACTATGGAAGTAATTGTAGCTGCTAATGGTGCACGAAAATCTACTTTTTTAATAAAGATTCCGAACAAAACAGGAATAAAAGCGGCTGAAAAATAAGCATATACCCCATTCTGCGCTAATATACCGACACTCAATTTTGGAGAGACAATTTGATCCCACGAAACGACAATTGTAATTACAGCCAAACCAACAATAGCTAATTTATTAATTGCAAGCAATTGCTTCTCTGTTAGCTTTTTACGAGATAACGGTTTTACGATATCCGAAGTAATGGTTGTGGATACTGACTGAATTAAGCCCTCCAATGTTGAAAGACCAGCAGAGATTAATCCAAGTATTACAATTAACCCAATACTTACAGAGACCCAACCTTGCGAAAATGCAGCCACAACATATGCCGGAATAATACCATCATTCTTAAGCGGTTCTCCCATAAAAGTTAAATCAGGAAAAGTAAGACGGGCATATAAACCTGTAAAAGCCACTGAGAAGAACAATACCTCCGCAATTACTGCTACGGTTAAGAATTTATTTACTTGTTTATCACTTTTGAGCAACAATGATTTGGTAATGATGTGCGGTTGAACAACCACAGCAATACCAACTATAATTTGTGCAAAAATTATCTCGTAATAATCACGAAAAAGCAAACTGCCCGGATTAGTAGTTTCTCCCAATACGGGATCAATATTTCGTAGTTTTTCTATAAAACCATCAATGCCATCTTTGAAATGTTCATAGCCGGATGTGAGCAAAATAATAGCCACTACAATCATTACTCCTGCCTGAATTGTATTGGTGTAAACCATAGAATTGGCCCCACCAAACATTATATATCCAAACACAAAAATGACCAAGCCAACCAGTACATACATTTCATCAATATCCAATGCTTTCGAAAGTACTTTGGTTAATGCAACTGCTATTAATACAATAAATGTGATAACAAGTAACGACATAAAAGCCATTAGTAATGAATATGTTCTACTGCTATATCGATCGCCAATCCACTGTGCCAATGTCAAAGCCTTGGTTTGTTGCCCGTATTTTCTAAAACTTTTAGTTAGAACAACAAGCGAAATCAATGCTGCCATAGGAAAAAACACTACAAACGACAGCACACCACTAATTCCATAATTAGCTATAAATCCTGGGTTTACAACAAAAGTAGCAGCACTCGTAATAGAGGCAGCCAAAGACAATCCTACAGCAACAGGTGAAAATTGAATATTACCGATTGCAAAATCAGAAATTGACTGCGTTTTTAATGCGCCACGAATTACAAAAAACAAAATAGCCACTGCGTATACTGATATTAATACCCAGGTACCTGCCACTAATGTTTGAGTTTCCACGATAATATTTTTTAATTAATAAATAAAACTTGCTCCGGCAAATGCTAATCCGCCACCTGAACCGATAAACATAATTGAATCGCCACGATTTACCTTACCTGCATTTAAAGCATCCTCAAAAGCCAATGGAATGCATGCTGAACCGGTATAACCATAATAGTGCATACTTGTTTGTGCTTTATCGTTAGGCAACTGCAAGCGATTCATTGTTTCACGAATGCTATTGATGTTAATTTGCGTCAAAAAGTATTGACTATAATCTTCTATGCGTGTTGCAGTTCTTTTGGCAAGTTCCAATGCAATAGTAGACCATGTATCAGGATTAATATCCGGTGGAAATTTCTTATCGATACTCAGCAAATGCTTTTTATTCTCTACAATATTTTTAGTAATAGGCTTAAATGTTCCTCCGGCAAAAATACCCATGTAA
>PKTE01000253.1 GCA_002869335.1 Salinivirgaceae bacterium
ATGGGGATGAATTAAAATCATTATTGGATGTTGTGTAATCCGTTGTGGCGATAGAGACGCCCAAATTGGGCGTCTGTACGTTACGTTCATTTTGTGACGTATCATCGTTACATTCATTTTGCGATGTTTCAATAGAACCGTTATCGTTATTTTTATCAATAATGATTATGCCATGCAAATGGTTGGGCATTATTATAAATTCACCCAAATTTACAAATGAAAAATGATTTGGAATTTCTATCCAAAATTGATTTGCCAATTGTCCCAATTCTGATAATTGCATTTTCTGATTTATTATTTCTCCGAAATAATTTGTGCGGTTTTGTGTACATATGGTTACAAAATATGCAGCATTGCTTCCATAATCCCATGTTTGCAACCGAGCAGAGGGGATGCGGTATTTGTTTTTATATTTGCTGTTTGTCATATTCATGACATTTTGTTTTCTGAAGAACCAAAAATACAAATGTTAATCGAATTGTGAGTCGTCCTAAAATAGGTTGACAAGTTTTTAAATAAAATTAATTAAAACCATCGAGGCTAGCCTCGATGGTTTTTTCGTGTATAAAGTTAGGTGTTTTCATGTTTAAACTCAAATGGGGTCTTTTACTATTATATGTTTCAATAGATTCGGCAATTAGATTCTCTAATTCTTTACCTGTATTACACTTGTATAATAAAAACTCTTGTTTTAAAATCCCATTTATTCTTTCAGCTAATGCATTTTGATAGCAATCATATCCTTCGGTCATAGATGGCACTATTAAGTTTGATTTTAATACGTTCTGATATATCGAAGAACAATATTGCAAGCCTCTATCTGAATGATGGATCAAAGGAAGATCTGCTTTCCGGTGTTTTAACGCTTTTTGTAAGGCTTGTACTACATTTTCAGCACTCATATCATCACTTAGCTTATAACCCATTATTTTTCTACTAAATGCATCTGTTACCAATGATAAATAATGAGTTCTCTCTCTACTTTTTATATAAGTTATATCACTCACAAATACTTGTTCTGGGCGTTCTACTTTGGTATCTTTCAGTAAATAAGGATATTTCTTTAACCAATGCTTTGAGTTAGTTGTTTTAGTATAATTCTTTTTGGGCTTCACCAGCATTTTTTCAGATCTTAAATAGTCAAAAAGACCATCTCTACCTATTTTGATATTAAGTTCTTCCAGGTCTCTTTTTATCAAAAAATACAATTTTCGCGTACCAATTCTTGGCATGTCCACACGAATAGTTTGTACTATAGGCTTAATTTGAGATAACTCTACATTTCTTTTCTTGATGCGATTTTCTGATTGATAGATGGCTTGCCTACTTATCCCAAACAATCTACAGCAACGAGACAAACTTACTCCTTTGGTTTTTTGGATGTCTCGGATTGTTTGGGTAAATACTTTTTTCTAATTGAAGTGCCATACTGCTGATCTGAAACATCAATCATCTTGTTCAGAATTTCGTTTTTTAAACGCTCATCTTCCAATTCTTTTTCAAGTCTTTTGATCTTCTGAGCTGGTGTTTCTTTAGAACGTGGATTTTTCATAGAATGTAAATGTGGTATTGACCAATCTAAGTTACCATGTTTTCTTAGCCAAACCAAAACAGTACTTCTACCTTGTATACCATAAGCTTTTTGAGCTTGCTTATACGTCATCTCGCCTTTTTCAACCTGGTCGATCACGGCTAATTTAAAGCCTAAGTTGTAATCGCACTGAGTGCGCTTTCTCCTTGGTTTTGAATCTTTTTCCATAATAAGTCAATTTTGTGTCAACTTATTTTAGGACGGGACATTGACATAAATAAAAAAGCCCCCTTGCGGAGGCTTTTTTTTTATCTGAGGCTTTGGATCAACCAAAGTCGTCATAATCGATGTTTTCTTGTGGTACACCAAGGTCGAGCAGCATTTTTGTTACTGCGTCGTTCATCATTGGAGGTCCACATAAGTAATATTCGATTTCTTCCGGTTCTTCGTGTTTTGATAGGTAATTATCGTAAATCACCTTGTGTATAAATCCGGTATCTCCTTTCCAATCGTCCTCTGGAAGTGGTTCCGAAAGGGCAATGGTGAAATTGAAATTATCGAAATCTTTCTCAATGGCACGGAATTCGTCTTCGTAGAAAATCTCTTTCTTTGAGCGTGCTCCATACCAGTAAGTTGCTTTACGTGATGTCTTCTTCGTATGAAACTGATCGAAAATGTGTGAGCGCATTGGGGCCATTCCGGCACCACCACCAATAAACATCATTTCGCGATCTGTATCTTTAATGAAGAATTCTCCGTAAGGTCCACTAACTGTAACTTTATCACCTGGTTTCAGTGAAAAGATGTATGATGAACATACACCAGGATTCACTTTCATGAAATCATTTTTCACACGGTCCCAAGGTGGGGTAGCGATACGTATGTTCAACATCACGATGTTACCTTCTGCAGGGTGGTTAGCCATTGAATAAGCACGGAATTGTGGTTCCGGATTTTTCATTTGTAGGTTAAATAAGCCCATATCTTCCCAATCTTTGCGGAATTGTTCTTCAATTTCAAAATCTTTGAAGTCCACATTAATTTTAGGAACATCGATTTGAATGTAACCACCAGAGCGGAAATCTAGGTTTTCACCTTCAGGCAATTTAACAACGAACTCTTTGATAAATGTAGCTACGTTTTTATTAGAAACCACTTCGCATTCCCATTTCTGAATACCCATGATCTCTTTTGGAACATACATTTTAATGTTGTCTTTTACTTTTATCTGACAACCTAAGCGGTAGTTTTCTTGTTGTTCTTTGCGTGTGAAGAAACCAGTTTCAGTTGGTAAAATAGTACCAGCACCGGATTCAACCTGACAC